>NZ_DRGM01000103.1 GCF_011050055.1 Pseudoalteromonas prydzensis
AAGGCAATACCAACCGTTCTTAAACTAATCGCTTTGCGGTTGGTTGATGCCGCAAAAGCAATGCCTAGCAGCACACACATGCCGACTAAGCTCATAAATGTTGTCATGTTTAGTTATTTCCCGTTGTTATTTTTGCAGTAAATATTTTATTTTACTTTTAATTATATCAATCGCAACACGATTCATACCACCGCGCGTGACCACTAAATCAGCGTTGTGCTTTGAGGGCTCAATAAACTGATAAAACATCGGTCTCACAGTTGCTTGATACTGCTCAACAACGGACTGTAATGTTCTGCCTCGTTGCTCCATATCACGTTGCATACGGCGCATTAGGCAAATATCAAGAGGTGTATCAATAAACACTTTGATATCAAATTCTTTACGTAGCGCTTTGTCGCTAAGCAATAAAATGCCTTCTACTATGAGAATTTCAGCTGGCATCACAGTGCGTGTTTTATCACTGCGAGTATGCTGCGCATAATCATAGGTAGGTACTTCTACCGCTTCGCCTGCGCGTAATTGCGTTAAATGTTTATACATTAACTCATGTTCAAACGCATCAGGGTGGTCGTAGTTAGTTTGCGTACGATGGTCAAACGGCAAATGCGATTGATCTTTGTAATACGCATCTTCTTCGATCACGGCGATGGCACCAGGTTCAAGCTCATTCACCAATTCATTATAAATAGTTTGGCTAAAAAGAGATTTTCCCGACGCAGAGGCGCCAGCAATGGCTATTATTGTTCGTGTCACTAAAGTTCTCATCCACACAGAAGGATACATTGTTGGTAGATCACAATAGCAAAAAAGACACGAATAATCTCTCTTGCTTCGTTTTAAGGAGTGAAATTTATAATGTTTAGGTTTTATGAAACAGGACTTATGTCCTGTACGTTAAAAAGCACAAGAATATAAAGTAGCCACATTGGATAGACGAGGTAAGCATGGCAAGAGCAATTATATTGATGGCAGATAGCCTAGGCATAGGTGCAGCCCCTGACGCAGACAAATTTGGCGACCTGGGTGCAAACACATTTGCGCACTTGCTTAAAGCCTACTTTGCAGAAACTGGCGAACGGCTATCACTCCCTAATTTATCACTATTGGGTTTAGTCGCTGCGTGTGAAGCCGCAGGTAATGAAGCATGCCTTGTTAGCGACCGGCAAACACCGATTGCAGCATGGGGTTATGCCAAAGAGCTTTCAAGCGGCAAAGACACGCCATCGGGCCATTGGGAAATGGCGGGTGTGCCGGTGTTGTTTGATTGGGGATATTTTCCTAAGACGCAGCCGAGTTTTCCACCAGAATTTATTGACGAGCTAATTGCTCGTACCGGTATTCCTGGCATTTTAGGCAACTGCCATGCATCAGGTACCACCATTTTAGAACAGCTGGGTGAAGAACACCTAAGAACAGGTAAACCAATCTGTTACACCTCAGCTGATAGCGTGTTTCAAATAGCCGCGCATGAACAAAATTTCGGTCTAGAAAAGCTTTATCAGGTCTGCGAAATCACACGGGCGCTGCTTGATGAAATGAACATAGGACGAGTGATTGCGCGGCCATTTTTGGGTTCTACTAATCAAGACTTTGCCAGAACGGGCAATCGTCGTGATTATTCCGTATTACCGCCAGCACCAACCTTGCTTGATAAATTAGCGGATGACGGCGGCGAAGTAATTAGCATTGGTAAAATAGCGGATATTTACGCGCACCAAGGCATTACCCAAAAACACAAAGCCCCAGGCTTACAAAACTTGTTAGAAAAAACCACAGAGGTGATGGCGTCAGCGCCAGATCATAGTTTGATATTTACTAACTTAGTTGATTTTGACGAAAAGTTTGGTCATCGTCGCGACCCTGTAGGGTATGCCAAAGCGCTGCAACAGTTTGATGATTATTTACCAACGATCCTTAAGCAGCTTAAACCAGACGACGTACTAATTATTACTGCGGATCACGGTTGTGATCCAACATTCCCGGGGAGTGAGCACACTCGCGAATATGTACCTGTACTTGCTTATCGAGCTGGACTTGAAAATACCCCGCTTGGTGAACGTGCTAGTTTTGCAGACATAGGTCAAACCCTTGCCCAGTGGTTTAACTTACCTGCACTTGAATATGGTGATGGCTTTATCGATAAGTTAATGACACCAATTGTAAAAGGAAACGAATAATGAGTACTCCGCATATTGAAGCTAATAATGGTGACTTTGCACAAACTGTGTTGATGCCTGGCGACCCTTTACGCGCGCAATATATAGCAGAAAACTTTCTTGATAACGCTGTTAAAGTAACAGGCGTTCGTAATATGTATGGCTTTACCGGAACCTACAAAGGTAAGCCAGTGAGTATTATGGGTTCTGGGATGGGTATTCCATCTATGTCAATTTATGCCCGTGAATTGATAGTTAGCTACGGCGTTAAAAACCTTATTCGTATCGGCACCTGCGGTGGTATCGGTAGCGATATTAAAATACGTGACGTTATCTTCGCGCAAGGCGCCAGCACCGATTCAAACGTAAACCGTGCGCGTGTACGTGGTTATGATTTTTCCGCAATTGCTGACTTTGACTTACTACTTAACGGCGTAAACGCAGCTAAAGGGTTAGGCATTAAAGCAAAAGTAGGTAATGTATTTACCACCGATACTTTTTATCAAGCCGATAACAGCTTTTATCAAGAACTTGATAAATTAGGTATGTTAGCCGTTGATATGGAAACTGCAGGCTTGTATGGCGTAGCCGCTGAATACGGCGCAAAAGCGATGGCATTATTTACCGTAAGTGACCACGTGATCACCGGTGAAGCAACCCCCAGTGATGAGCGTCAAAGCACCTTTAATGAAATGGTTAAAATTGCGCTTGAGTCAATCGAAGCGTAATAAGCAAAAAGTTCCTTGGTAACGTATTCACTTGTTTGGAGACACGCCCAAATACAGTGAGACTAACCTCCAAAGCCGCCTAGTAACCCTAGGCGGCTTTTTTTATGGGGTAAAGTTAGCGAGGGTAAAGTTAGGCAAACTCGCAAACATTGACAATACTGTGCGCTCTTGCCACTGTTATATAAAGCAATAATTAAGGGGGGTGGGTTGTGTCTAATTGGATTGAGGCGAGTGTTAAAGACATCGTTTGGTGGACAGACAGCTTATTTAGTTTAATTGTTAACGCGGATGTAGAGCCGTTTAAAGCGGGGCAGTTTACTAAACTGTCAATGATGATGGATGAAAAGCGTATTGCGCGGGCTTATTCTTATGTGAATGCGCCAAGCTCGCCTGACTTAGAGTTTTACCTTATTAACGTGGCAGATGGCTTATTATCACAGCGCTTAGCTAAGCTTAAAGCGGGTGATACGGTGATGATTGAAAGCCGTGCCAGTGGGTTTTTTACTCTTGATGAAATTCCAGCCAGTGAACAGCTATTTATGCTCAGTACCGGTACCGCAATTGGCCCGTTTTTATCTATTTTAGAGCAAGGCGATGTGTGGCAGCAGTTTAAGCACATCACTTTAGTGCATGGCGTGCGTTTAAATGCAGATTTAAGTTACCAAACAAAGATCACTCAGTTACAGCAGCAGTATCCGCAGTTGCATTATCTACCTGTGGTGAGTCGAGAGCCGGCTATTATTGGTTTAGATGGGCGGATCACCAGTAGAATAGCCGACGATAGTTTGTTTGCACATTGTCACAATGCGGTGACGCCAGACAATGCGCAATTTATGATCTGCGGAAATCCAGATATGGTCAAAGACACATCGGCGTTATTGACCGAGCAAGGTTACACCCGTAATCGCCGCAGGGAGCCTGGGCAAATTACCGTTGAGCAGTATTGGTAAATAACTATCGCGGACCGCTAAATTTTGTTATTTTAGCGTTTCTTCAATTACTCAGGAACAGTATGAAACCGTTATTTTTTGTCGTTAGTTTATTATTTTCGTGGCAATTATTAGCAACTGAGAGTGCGTCAGTTGCGCCGCAAGCTAAAACTGAAGCAAAAACAGCTGCAACAAAAGCCGGTGAAGATAAAGTCGCCAAAGATAAAGCCGAGCTAGCTAAAGCCACGGAGTCTGCATCTGTGGAAAAACCAACTGAGAGTGAATTACAAGACAGTCCAGCAGTGATCACATTGACCCCAGAGCTTGTTCAAGCAACAGCGCCTGAAGCTGTAGAATCTACCCAGCCTATTACAGCAACTAACCCAAATGCTCCACAGGTTGATACCAGTAAGGTACTTGGCAATGAAACAGCAAAACCTGCAGCTATTCCTAAAACTCAACAAGAAAAAGCAGTTGCAGTCGCGCAAGCTGAACAAGCTGTTATTCAAGCTAAAGAAGCGCTTACTTTAAAACAACAAGTTAAAGCAAAGCAGTCACGCGAATCACTAGCGGTTATTGAGCAATTAATTAAAGCCTATAATGCCAGAAACATTGACGCATTTATCAGTATCTATGATGAGAATGTTGAGTTTTATGCTTTCCCAAATGAGTTATTATTTAAAGGTAAAGAAAAACTTATCGCACGTTACGGAATAATGTTTAAAAAATTAAAGTGTATTAAATCATCACCTATAAAACGTATTGTGCATGGTAATATCGTTATTGATCATGAATTGTCAGAAACCTGTTCATCAGATCCTAACGTGGTTGATAAGCGCACAGAGTTGATCTCTAGCTATCAAGTTGAAAATGGTAAAATTACCAAAGTGCTGTTTTTTAGATAAAGTATAAATAGGCAGACAAAGGGGCCGCAACGAGTATGGAGATTAGCGATGATAAAAAAATTCAGTTACTTTATCGTGTCGAGCCAGGCTGCTTAGGGCCGACTGGCGCGCAAACAATTGCACGCTTTTGTGACTATGCTAATCAGCAACTAGTCGCCCCTTATTTTGCCCTTTACCATTTTACGCCACGCTTTGATAAAAGTAAGGCCGAGCGCGAATACAGTATTAACGCTCGATTGTTGTCTGATCAACATGCGCAGGCATATCTAGCACACTTTAAAACCAACAAAGATCAGTTTGAGGAGCAACTCGACGAGCTACTCACGCAAGCAATCGAACACTTTTTAGAACGTTAATTTTTATCGCCAGCGACAATCGCATTAAAGCTGTTATTGTCGTGCAAACTGGCAAATGCACTTTCATGCAATAGCTCATTACGTAAGTTTGGCGAATACTCCAACGACATTTTTATATCAGCTAACGCATCGGCATGTTTATGGGTTAACGCATAGGCGCAGGCTCGTTGCCAATACGCATAGCCGTAGTCACTATCGATGTCTAACGCTTGGTTGCACAATTCTATCGCTTGGGCTGTTTCATTAAGTTCTAATAATGCATCGGCTTTGTAAGCGATAGCTTCCACATCTTCAGGCTTACGTTTTAAAATCTCATCAAAAATTTCAATCTTATTGGCTATATCACTTTCTAAATTAGCGCGCATCCATAAAGAGTGCACTTCATTAGTAACGGAGATTTTTTGTTGGTTACTTAAAATTTCTTCAGAGCGCTCGCGTAGCTTCTCTTCAAATGTATTCAAACGTGCTTCGTATTCATTGGTGATCACACTGACACGGGTATTTACAATATCTTCGACTTTGTTTTTTACATCACGTAGTGAGTTCCAGCCAACCAGCACCAAAATAGAAGCTGTGGCAGTGATGATAAAAAATACATTATTGATGGTATCAGTGGTGTAAGTCAGTGCGCGATCAGCGGTATCAAGCTGAGCATGAGTGACTTGTTTGGTAACGTCTTCGCGAAGTTTTTGCTGATCTTGGCGTACTGCTTTAAGTTCATCAAGAATATAGCGCTCCATCAAGGGTCGATACATCGGCTCTTGCAATTTTTTGAGCGCCTGTTGTTGCTGGTGTGGGCTGGGCTCAGAGCGAGACTCTGCTGCGATTGTCGGAACTGTAACTAAAGTAGCAAAAAGAACTAAAATGGATAAAAAATAATGATGCATAGTGCTGCCTAGTCGATAATTAGAGTGCTGTATGAATGAGTGAAACTGTAACATGACAACCTATTAGTAACTAGGGCGTGTTGATCTTTCGAGGTTATTTCACAGCAGTGTGCTTGGTAATTGCTAAATTGAGGTCGTTGTAAAAATGCAGCCGGTAAACTGCAGGCAAAAAAACCAGCTCAAAAGGAGAGCTGGTAAAACTGCTTAAACAACATAAATGTCGTCAGGGGTATCAACAGGAGTGAGTTTGTATAATAGCTTAGTCAATCTGAACAATGTCTTAATATTTAAAGTGTTATAAATACAAGGGTGAATTTAATTTGATCGGCTAAACTAAACTTTATTGGCTGGTTTAAACAAGGTTTTATTAATGCGGCAACAGCTTGTGCAATTACTTTATAAAGTGTCTACCTCAGCGGCGTTAGATGATGGCTATATAGAGCTTGCAGAACAATTGATTGTAAATACCATAATAGACGGTCTTAATACTGCACGTGCCAGTATATGGTTACTTAATAGTGATAATAGCCAATGCCATTGCCAATTACTGTTAGATAAAACAAACGGTGAACCAGATCAGTCGTTAATTCTAACGCGGGCTAATTTTCCTGCTTATTTTAGTGCACTCGATACGCAACGTGTGATCATTGCTAATAACGCGCATACCGATCCAGCAACATCTGAATTTTCTGAGCATTATTTAACCCCATTGAGTATAAACTCGATGTTGGATGCACCGCTGCGCTTTAAAGGCAAAATGATCGGTATTTTTTGCTGTGAGCACACCGGCAGTTTTAGGCAATGGGAGGACGACGAGTGTACGTTTCTTTCCGGACTGGCTGATCTCTATGGCCGGGCATTGTCGGCGCAAGAGAGTCGCTTAGTTAAGCAACAATTAGAAGTTGCAAATCGCTATCTTGAAGAGCGTGTTATTGAGCGCACCAATACCCTACAAAAAACCTTAGAAGAGCTAACTGGCACGCAAGAAAAGCTAATTGAATCGGAAAAAATGGCAGCATTAGGAAATCTTGTTGCAGGGGTTGCCCATGAGGTAAACACGCCAATAGGCATTGCCGTTACCGCCAATAGTTCGGCAACAGATAACCTAAAGCAACTCAACCAACAGTTAGAGAATAATACGTTATCAAAAAATAGTTTGATGACTATGCTCGCGCATATTGATGAGTGCTTAACTATCTCAAGTAGTAACCTTGATAGAGCTGCTGCTTTGATCTGTAATTTTAAGCAAACGGCCGTTGATCAATCATCTCTTGATATTAGTACTGTGATGCTTAATGATTACTTGGCAAATACAATACATAGCCTCACGCCATTAACCCGCAGTCACCAAGTCATCACCACAATTGAGTGCGACAATACACTTAGCTTAGTGACGGTATCGGGTGCCTTAAGTCAAATTATTATGAACCTAGTGAGTAATAGCTGCGTGCATGGCTTTAAAGATAGAACAAATAATCAGATCAATATTGTAGTACACGTAGATACACAGCAAAACACGTATACCTTGCGCTATAGCGATAACGGCCATGGCATGAGCGCAAACGTATTACAAAATGTATTTGAACCCTTTTTTACCACCACCCGGGGTAATGGCGGCAGTGGCTTAGGCATGGCTATTGTTTATAACCTTGCCACCCAAGCCCTGCAAGGCGATGTAAAAATACATAGTCAGCCAGAGCAAGGTATAACCGTCACTTTTACTTTCCCACTTAGCCTGAGCTAGCTATATTTGCTAAAATTCAGAGCATTTAGCATGATATTCAAACGGTTTGCTCGTAAAGGATACTGCCATTGTTGAGTAAATATTCTGGTGACAGGGTAACTTAAAGGTGAGTTGTTTACAGGCTGTAGGTAACAAGCAAGCGCTGGATACCTTAATTCCTTCTTAGGCACGAGGTTATCAATCTCGCGCCTAATTAACTGGCAACCATTACGAGCAGTCTTCTGGTGGTAAGGGGCGAGACAAAACGTAATACGCGCTGCCACCCATAAAGAGCGCGACAACAGTTGCCAGTAATAACGAAGGTTGCGCGCCTAGGTAAAATAACCCATACCCAACAGCCATACCCAAACTGGCCATTACCTTTGCAGACTTAGAAATAGCGCCATGGGCTTGCCAATTGGTCAGTGTTTTGCCAAAGCGAGGGTGATTAAGTAGCCAAGATTCAAAACGTTTTGATGAACGGCTAAAACAAAAAACAGCACCAATAAGAAATACTGTTGTTGGCATTACCGGCAAAAAGGCACCGAGAATCCCCATTCCGGTTAAAAACAAGCCGCTTAATAAATAAGTCACTTGTTTAAATTTACTGATAACTAACATCGAGTTGTTCTTATTTGTATGCTTCATACTTTATCACTTAATTTTAATGCACTTGCAGCTCATGTTTTATACCAATCGTGTTAAGTTACTGGCCATTTATAGCGACAGAAAAATAGCGTGGTAACAAGGCAGAAATTTTGACATCTAGTTGTTCTACATGAAAAATTACTAACGCAGTTAGCGCTTTATTTAGCGCGCTAGAATGGTTAAATATTTAAGTCGATTGGTATTACTTAAACAAATACACAATCAACAGCGTTACGAACCAAACTAAAAGCATCGCGAGCGCCATTAATTGCGAGTGTTTGCTGTTCTTTAGTTAATTCAATCGTATTTAAAGCCGTTGTAAAATCTTGCCATGATTGCCCGCGGCCAATCGTTGCTGGTGCTAAATGTGAGGCTCCAAATTCTTCTGATAAGCCAATACGTTTTGCTGCTTTTAATAAATACTCAGCGCCTAAATTAGACCCTTCGGATACATAAAGCCAACCCAGTGAGGCAGGGTAGTCAACCTGTACTAAGTTAATGCTTGGTTTTAGTTCACTCAGCTCGACGTTAATATCGCGTAAGTCTTGTTCAAGGTGGCTTAGGCGCTGCCGTGTTGGCAGATCGGTCACTAAGCGGCTTAAATTAGTATCGCTATAAAGAGGGGCAATAGCCAAATGAAAGCGATATTGAACTTCTAAAAATAAAGCATAACGGTCTAAACTTGCAAACGGTCGCTTAGTCATGATCGTTTTATCAAGGCTATCGTGAATAGTCGTGGTATTGAGTTTAAATAGTGTTGTTAATGAAGGCGTATTAATCTCATCGGTAACATGTTGGTCTGCAATCATTGTATATCCTTAGTTTTATATTTCAGTAATTGGTAATAAACACAGCGAGTAGCTGTTAATGAATAAAAAATGCCACCGGCACGGCCATTTTTATTGGGTCCCCTGTCACTTCTGCTGGAGGGACGGGCAAGGGCTCAGCACGTCTGACTAATTCGATGACCTCATTATCTAATGCCGCTATTCCGCTCGCTTTAAATAAGGTGACGTCTAAAATATTGCCTGCTCTGTCCATGGTAAAACTCACCCAAGGAACACCTTGTTGGCGCCTTAATTTAGCCATGCGTGGATAGCGCTTTTTTCGTTCTAGATGGATCTGAATAGCACTTTGCCATACTTGTTTAGCTGTACTTTGCTGTTCACTTAAAGCACCTTTTACCGGACCTGATGCGACTGTTGACTCTTTCACTGGGATAGCCAAAGGAGCACTACTTTGCTCTACCAAGTGTTCACTGGCTCCTTTTATGCTGGTGTTATCAGGCTGCGCAGTAGGCTGTGGATCTTGCACTTTTTGCTGATTAGATTTCTCTACGGGCTTACTTGGTGCTGGCTCAGGTTGTGTATCGCTAATGGTAAAGTCAGATTTGCTTTCGAGTAATGGCTTTACCAAGGGTTTATCTATTGTTGTTGCCGGCTTACTTACCTGCTGCTTTACTGGTGCTGACTCTTGTTGTGCAGGCCCTACAGGAAGTGCCGATGGCTCCGCTTTGGGAGCTGCCACAATATTGACTGTAAACAGGTGCGGTGAAGCTTGCATGGGCACTGTATTGTTATGCTCTGCCGGCATTAAAAAATAACCTGCAATGGCGGCATGTAACATCGCGGCGATAAAAAAAGCGCCTACAACATGCCAACGCACCAAGCGAGCAGCGCTGGTATCGTTTCCTGCTAATAAACTCACTGGGCAACATCCGTTTCATGTTCAAGACCGACTAAAGCAACTTGTGAGTAGCCAGCTTTAGTTAATTGATTTAATAATGCCATGAACTGACCATATTCCACTTTGCTATCTGCGCGGATCAAAATTTGCTGCTGGGTTTCAATACCATGGTGTTTTAGCGCTTGCGACAAATTTTGTTGGTTTATTTTATCTCTCTCGCCAAGTATTAAAGTGAGATCTTGTTGCAAAGTAAGGTAAGTTGGATCATCACTTTTCGGTTGGGTTGGTGCCGCAACAGCAGGCAACTTAACTGGCACACTGACAGTGGCTAATGGGGCCGCCACCATAAAAATTATTAGCAACACCAGCATCACATCAATAAACGGAGTAACGTTAATCTCATGCTGCTCTTGTAATTCATCGCTATCGGTATTGTTACTACTAAATGCCATTTTAAAGCTCTTTAGATACTGCATCTGCAGCGTCTTTATCGTTAAGTAGGTAGGCTATGTGTTTTGCATCAGGGTGCTTTCGGTCAAGATCTCGGCTCACCAGTATCATGATCGCGGTGAGAATATCGGCTAATTGTGCTTTGTAACTGCCAATTACACGAGAAAAATGGTTGTACATAATAACGGCTGGGATCGCTGCAACTAACCCCAGAGCGGTTGCTAATAAGGCCTCTGCAATACCAGGGGCGACTACGGCTAAATTAGTTGTTTGTGTTTTAGCAATACCAATAAAACTATTCATAATGCCCCAAACCGTACCAAACAAACCGACAAACGGTGCCACAGAGCCTATCGTTGCCAATATGCCTGTGCCCTGATTCATATTTGCGCTTAGTGCTGCTTGTACTCGCTCTAAACGTGCGATTAAGCGCTCCTTTAAGCCTTCGTCAGTAGTAAGCCCTTCGCCGGTTAGTTGTAATTCATGTTGGGTTGCTTTTAGTAGTGTTAAGGCCTCACTTTGTTGCAGTAATAAAGTGTGATTGGCCTTTGCAAAACTTTCACTTTGAATTAAATGTTTAAGCAATTTTTTGGCATTTCGCTTAGCAATATTTAACTGTACAGATTTAAATATGCAGATAGCCCATGAGACTAACGATGCTAAAAGTAACCCGATAATTACGCTCTTCACAACGACATCAGCGGCCTTGTACATGCCGATTGGCGATAAGTCATGTGCAGCAAAAGCGGCCTCGTCAACACTCACCGTGGTGTCTGTATCAAGATCAGCTCCTACGGTTAAAGACTTAGCTGATAGCTCGTTTGTATGCACGGCTGGTGTAACAGCATTGCCTGTAACTTCTACTTTGGAGGCTGTTGACGGCGCTTCTTGTTGTGCGTGAACAGCAGACGTTCCAGCACCGATTAAACACAAAAATAACATGGTTCTTATAAACATTTTGCTCCCTAATTTTTACGTCATTTATAAATGTGGCGATCTAACACCAACGAACTAGATCAATCTGCAGCACCGTTTTGATGGACAAATTATTGGCTATATAACTAATGCCGAACGAGATCTGATTTTCATCAAAAGAATAATAAATTTTTTATTAATAATATTTGCAGAATGCTTGAATGAGAATTAAAATCATTTATACTCGCGGTAAATATGCTACAGGAATAGTTAAATTTTGACTAGCACTACCGCTAACTCAGTTGGGTTTAATGCGCTCTACCAAGAACACCATGAGTGGCTTGTTCGCTGGATCGCTCGGCGTACCTACAACAATGATAATGCGCAAGATCTTGCTCAAGATACATTTATGCGTTTACTTAATAAGCCCTCTTTGTATAACGAAATACGAAGCCCGCGAGCATGGCTTACAAAAGTTGCCGGAAACTTAGTAACCGATAACATTCGTCGCAAAGTTCTAGAAGAAAACTATCTATTATTTTTAGAAAGCATGCCAGAAGCAGCCTATTTTTCGCCTGAAGAACAGCTACAGCTGCTCAGTTTACTAGAGCAAATAGATAAATTATTGAGTGGTTTGAGAGCAATCGAAAAAACAGCATTTTTAATGGTTAGACTCGATGGACTAAGTTACAAAGCAGTCGCAAAGCAACTCAAGGTGAGCCTATCATCTATTGAAAAATACATGGCGAAAGCCATGCTTGAGTGCTACACCCTTACATACTGCGATATCGAGTAAGCGATTGTGAATAATACGTGTGCGCCAAAAACACCTTTACCAGAGCAAGTCGTACAGCAAGCGATTGCGTGGCGTATCTGTTTAGAATCGGGCAACGCACAGTCCGCAGATATGGCTGAATATAGGCGATGGCGGCTTGCCGATCCGATGCATGAACTAGCATGGCAACGGATAGAAAACATGGAGGCTGCGTTTGCCGGGGCGAGTAAAAAAAATGCCCGTCTTGCCCATATGACCTTAAAAAAAACCGATCATGATATACAAAGCATGAGTCGTCGTCAGGCGCTAAAAAGGATCGCTGGAACCACACTAGGACTTGCCAGTGTAAGCTGGTTGGCAGACAAACAGGGGGCATGGGAATACCTTAACGCAGATCACGCAACGACCAATCAACGGCAATTATTCACGCTCGCCGATAATAGCCAGCTTTGGTTAAATAATAACAGCACTGTTGAACTGAATTTTAATGCTCACAATAGGAACATTGATTTAACTCGAGGAGAAATGCAATTTATAGGTTCAGCTAATACGCAGCCTGTGCAGGTGACGTTACAGCACGGGACTTTACTTTGTGATAGCAAACAATTTTTTGTGCGTAATGAAGCCGATCATGCTTTAGTTCAAGTTATGCAAGGCAGTGTTAAGCTCGCGCAAGCAAACGGCTTATTTACCAATCAGGCGATCAAGGCCGGCGAGCTATATAAAATTACCGTAAATTCAATGCAACAGTTAGACAATCATATATTTGACTACAGTAGTTGGACAGCAGGGCTGTTGTCAGTGCGAACTATGCCAATCAATGCTTTTTTAGCTGAACTATCACGTTATCACCGTGGGTTTGTAAAAATTGCCCCCAATTTAAATGATTACCTTGTCTCCGGCGTTTTTCAGTTAAATGACACTAACCTGATCCTTAAAACAGTCGCTCGTAGCGCTCGTGCAAGTGTGCATTACAGAACCCGCTGGTGGGCCGAAATTCGCTCATAGTCATGTGTATTTAGTTCATCAAGAAAAAATATAAAATAATTATCATTTAGAGTTACGGGATTGCTATTTTCATGCGTCATATAAGTATGCATTAAAGAAATAGGAAAGCAGTTATGCCCCGCGCAGCGTTAAATTTACTCACAGTTGTCACTGGTTTATTGGTGATTACCCCTTCAGCAAGTTTTGCTGAACAAGTACCTGCAACATCACAATTAACAATGATCAAATTTGATCTTCCCGCAGGTCGGCTTGGGGATGTACTGACTTTGTTTTCACGCCAAGCGGGTGTGACTTTATCATTTGAAGAGCGTGTTGTCGGTGGTTTTTCAGTCGCTGCAATAGCCGGTGAAATGACCATAGAGGCAGCCTTACAAAGGCTGTTAAGCAATACCAATCTACACGCTTTACCTGTTAGTAATAGCGCATGGTTAGTGCAACAAAAAACCACCCAAGATTTGATCACGCTAAATACCATTAATGTGCAAAGTCGTAATAGGGATCTAAAAGATCAAACCTATACCGAAGCCGCATCGGTAAACTTAATCACCCAGCAAGATATTCAACGTTTTAGAGGCACCAGTGTTGGCGATATATTTCAAGGTACAGCGGGTGTTTTGATCAGCGAAAACCGTAACTCAGGCGGACTTGATATAAATATTCGCGGTATGCAGGGGCAAGGACGAGTACCCGTAGTCATTGATGGGAGTCGTCAAGAAACCACCGTGTATCGCGGCTACGCTGGTGTATCGAGTCGCAGTTACATTGACCCTGATTTAATTGGCTCACTTAAAATCAGTAAAGGCCCAGTTATGAGTGCTGATGGCACGGGGGCGACAGGTGGTTTGGTGAGCGTAAGTACATTATCGGCTGATGATATTGTTAAAGAGGGAGAGCTCAGCGGATTTAGATTACGTGTTAGCGCCATCGGTAATAGCGCTAATACGCCGGAGCCAGGTACATACGCAGGGTATTATTTACCACGCAATGCCTATCGTTCACAGTGTCGTTTTTCGAGTTATTGTACTGAGCAGTACATAATGCCAGAGCGCTTTGCCCCAGAGGAGGGCATGGATAGATCCAGTTTATTTGAGTTTGCTAGTTATGCTGGCAGCTTTGCTGCTGCTAAGCATTTTCAGTGGGGCGATCTAATTGCTGCTTATGCTAAGCGCGAGCAAGGTAATTACTATGCCGGTAGTAACGGCCCTGCACCTGAAATAATTTACGCAGCGCCCGACAAGCTTGCTTGGTACACAGAAACAGCAGTATCAATGCAAGGCGCGTCGCGGTTTCGCGCCAATGAGCGCATCCCCAATACCAATTTTTCGAGTGAATCTTGGCTGTTAAAAAGCAATGTGTTGCTGCCCAACGAGCAAAGCCTTGAAATGAGCTACATACGTTATAACAGCGCTTACGGCGAAATGATGCCATCGCAAATACGCTCTTTTGGTCAAGCAAGGCAATGGCTCGATAGCGAAGTAACCAACCAAACTTACACAGTGCGTTATCGCTGGCAGCCAAGCAAATATGATTGGGCTGATTTTAAAGCCAACTTTTGGCATACCGATACACTTACCCATTTAAATACGCCAGGTGTCGGCTTAGTAGATATAGTCGATAATGTTGCTCGTAGCGATGATTATCAGCGCTTTGGAACTGATGTGAGTAATACCATGATGTTTTATTCAGCGGGTGAACTAGCGTTGAGCTATGGTGTTGCCGCCCAGTATGAAGACATGGATACCGACACCCCTGAAACCGAAGGGTTTTATGCAGGATCTCGCAGCGGTTGGCGCAAAGAGTTTAGTGCTTTTACAGCCATTGATTGGCAGTTTTTAACAGCATGGACACTCGAAGCGGGACTGCGTTTTACACACTTTTCATCGAAAGATAATAACCCGATGACTATCACTAGCAACGATCCTGCTTGCGTGTCTGACGGCGCCGGTGGTTGTTTAGAAGTACAGTATGAAAATAGCCACTCAGGCACTGCACCATTGGTTGCTTTAAAGTGGCAGGCATATAAAGGGCTACAGTTTTATATTCGCCACAGTGAAGCGCTGCGTATGCCAAGCCTATTTGAAAGTACCTCAGGTTGGTCTGTAAGCCCCGTGTTAGATATCCCTTTAAAGCCAGAGCATGCTAAAAACCAAGAAATTGGCCTTAATTATTTAACAGACGCATTACTAACAGATAACTATAAAGTGGGCTTTAAGCTCGCTTATTTTCAAAATCATGTTGATGACTATTTAACCCGTACGCAACCCAATGCGTGGGAGCAAAAACAAGGCGGCCTCAACGATTTTTTTCGAATGCGAAATATCGACAGCCTAGATTTAAATGGGTGGGAGCTTAATTTTAGCTACGACACAAAATATTGGCTTGCTGAGCTTAGCGGCACGCATTATACCCAGATTGAAGTGTGCAATGTGGGCAGTTATGTGCGCTACTACTGTAATGATTGGGGCCTTCCTGAAAGTTATATCAATAACATGATCCCACCAAATTGGCACGCCAGTGCCCACCTTGGCTTACGTTTATTTGAGCAGCGATTAGAAGCTGGACTGCGTGGCACCTTTATGGGAGAGCGCAACTCAATTCCTCGTTATAACGCACCAACAGGGTTTAATGAACCGGTACTTTGGCACAGTTATAACCTTTTAGACATCTACGCTAGTTATAAATTTAACGACGACACAACACTCGATTTTACCATCGATAATGTCACAGATCGTTATTACCTCGACGCTTTAAGTTTAGGTTTAGTACCTGCACCAGGAAGAACTGCGCGGCTGAGCTTAACTTATAATTTTTAACTGATAACACCTATCAGCAAGGAGTACAAAAGAATGAAAAAACTATTTGGCGCAATAGCCATAGTCGGGCTTTCGCTTACTATGGCGGCCTGTGGTGGCGGTAGTGATAACAAAGACAGTACACAAACAACAGAGCAAAAACCAACGGCGGTTATTGAGCTGCAATCACCAGCAGAATCAGCATTCTCACTAAAAGATGGTGCGGTAAAAGTCACCCTTAATGCTAATGCGAGTACAAGTGCTGAGGGAACCGATTTAATCTATCAATGGCAGCTCATTGAGCGACCAGCAACAAGCACTGCTAATATCACCAGCACCAATACCATAACAACAGACTTTACTGCAGATTTGCCAGGCAATTATGTTGTGAGTTTAATTGTTAATGATGGGTCAAATAATAGCGAAGCTGCGCGAATCACGCTTAGCGCAACCAGCCCCTACCCAGTCGCAATTACTGAGTCAGTCCACAGTGTTAATTTAGGCACTAATAGCGTAGGTTTAGATGGTAGCCAAAGCGTAAACCCAGCAGGTGGCACAGATTCATTACTATACCAATGGACGCTTATGGAAAAGCCCACCGACAGCGCGGGTTATTTAAATAACGCAGAGCAAAGCCAAAGCACACTGTTTGTCGATTTAGCAGGTGATTACAGATTGCAATTAGTGGTGACTCATAACGACGTAGCAAGTAAACCAAAAGAAGTTGTGGTAAGCGTTTCAGCAGGTAATGCGCCACCAGTGGCTAAAGCCGACGACATAACGATTATCTTAGGTGAAGAAGCTATCTTAGATGCATCAGCCAGTATTGACCCTGAAGGGGAGTCACTACACTATCGCTGGCAATGGTTGTCACGCTCAGCAACGGATCCTGATGATGTACCACTACCAGAGCTTACAGGTACAAAAACGGCTGTAGTGCGTTTTACCCCACAAGCTGTGGCAAGTTATAAATTAATGCTATTTGTATTTGATGGCACCCGAAAAAGTGAAGAAAGAGAAGTTACAGTCACCGTCAAAAAAGATCCTAACGCAACTAGCAATGCCCCACCGGTTGGTAAATTATTAGCAACCGGCTATTACCCATCTAATAGTATTGGTGAACAAGAAGTAGGCTTAAGGGCTGAATTTAATTTTACCGGTTATGATCCTGAAGGCGAGCCGTTACAAATTATTGCAGCTACGCTTATTGAAAAACCGCAAGGAAGTATTGCAGAGCTAGTGGATATAGGCTCTTGGAAGCCTATGGGTAAAAAGATTCAAAAGCTCGATATAGCCGGCAGTTATTTAGTACGTATGGTTATCTCTGATGGTGAAAACCAAATCTCAGTTGATGCCAGCATGGAAGCTAAAATAGGTAACGTTAACGGTCAACCTGCAACGGGCGGCGTTGATGCGCAATCAAAGTCAGTGTTAGTGGGTGATGCTTTAGTATTTGATGCATCAAGTAGCGACCCTAATGATGATCCACTGACCTTTCATTGGGAGCTGACAGATAGACCAGATGGTAGTAACGCGACTATCGAACCGGTAATTGAACCGCAAAGCCAAGAATACCGCCGTGCAAAAGTGCTCACCGATGTGCCTGGCTCTTATACGGCACGTTTGATTGTTGCAGACGACCGTGGTTTATTTGCTAAAGCGTATGCACAAGACAGCGGTTTAGCGAAATTTACCAATACCGCTCCAGAGATCCGTTCCGTTGTGTGGGCGCGTAGCTGGGGACGCTTAAATCCTGGCCAAGACTACTATCAAATTTTACCGTGCATGTCGTTATTACATCGCCCAGTAACCGTTGATGCCGATGGCGATGAAGTATTCACTCATGAAGAGCTTGTCAGTACCCCAGCAGGCGGCGAGTTTACTAGCAACCCAAGTGAAGCCGATTGCCCAAATACCCGTGGACAAGTATTTACAAAGCCAGGTAAATATACATTCCGTTATTCTGCAACAGACCTAATTGATGATGCGCCGCAGTATGACTTTGTCGTTAACGTTGACCCACTCGCAGAGGCTACAGGTGTACGTTTACGTAGCATCAATGAAGATAATGAAAGCTTATGGCAGCCATTACCGTATGAGAATATTCCACCCTTTGCGAACGACTTTAGTGCCAGCTCTAAACCTTATCTTGAAGAGGGTTATATAAGCTGGTCATTAACCGCCGCTGATGCAGATTACACCATTGAAAACTTACAGGTGCGCCATATTAATGGTGGGTTAGCAAGCTTAACACCGCGTTTCGAAAACCTAAAAAATAAGCAAGTAATAGCAAAGGGCAAATCAGTTGCATTTAAAACTATATTGCCAGTGGTTGCGTGTATTCGTAACGAAGAAGCGTCTGAAGGATTCCATTTTTCTTTTAATATTAAAGAAATCCCTGAAATCACCTTCGTATATGAAACATGGCGTACCGCCAACAAATCAAGCTTATTCTATGATTGGCCTGAATGTGCTGCTGAATAACTAAATACTTGGTAGTTCAACGAATAACAAAAAACCCAGAGTACCGCTCTGGGTTTTTATGTTCAGCCCCTAAACCACCTACTTCAATAGGTGGTTATCATCAAATAGGCTTTGCCTGTAAAAAGTACTCATGTTAATTCCTTAGTTGATTTTTAGCGAAGTCACAAAAGGAAAAAACATGAGTAGATACGAGAAAGCATCGCATGTGTATTGGCGATGTCAATATCATATAGTTTCCTAGAACCTAACCCCTTTTTTTGCACAAAGAGCAGAGAATGAGGGTAAATGAGCAGAGCTCTCTAAAAGTGGTAGCAGCGAGTTTACCTCGCGACATAAACATGCTTCGAGCAATGAGCTACGTGCCGCGAAAACATACCTAGCGCCTAGTTACTTCCCTAGAATCGAGTTCCTTTTTGCACAAAGAGCAGTGAATGAGGGTAAATGAGCAAAACCCTCTAAAAGTGGTAGCAGCGAGTTTACCTCGCGACATATAAACATGCTTCGAGCAATGAGCTACGTGCCGCGAAAACATACCTAGCGCCTAGTTACTTCCCTAAAACCTAGCCACTTTTATGCACAAAGAGCAGTGAATGAAGGGTAAATGAGAAGACAAAGCGGCGGGTTTCGAGCGACGAGCTGTGAATACAGCTAGCACCTTTTACTTTCGTAGGAGAGCGCTTTAGCGCCGATTGGTTTTAACACATAACCTAAAACAGCATCACGGCTAAAGCCTGTTCCCACAAAAATATGTTTTTACACCGATAGTACCTAGCACCTTTAACCTATCACCTCTTCAGCGGAGTTTTTCAAGTTAGTTGTCGCCTCAAGTTAAATTTTATGCCGCCCGCATTTCTTCTTTTTTCTCAGGATTCAAATTTACTTCGTTTATCATTGACCAATCTCGTGACTTTCCTGACCAACGACTTGGGTTATTCAATTTA
>NZ_DRGM01000104.1 GCF_011050055.1 Pseudoalteromonas prydzensis
ACTCGTAGCGGATGGTATGGTAACTATCAATGAAAACATGATTACTGTGACCGAACGGGGTAACTTATTTATTCGCATCATCTGCATGTGCTTTGACGCCCATTTACAAAACCAGATTAACGCGACTCGGTTCTCACGGGTAATTTAACCTGAACACACAAGCATAAAAAAAGCAGACCGAGGTCTGCTTTTTTATAGATACTGTAAAATTAGTTAAACACCACGTTTTCGCTACCAGGGGCTGCTTTAAACTCTTCAATGATTTTCTCACAGTCAGCTTTAATTTGCTTTGCATGAGTTTCTTCAGCACGCCAGCGAGCGCTGTCTTGTTTAAATATTTCTTTTTTCGAATATTTTTTACGAGCGTCATGCGTTGGCATTTCTTTTACTACTTCATACATAGCAAATATACCTGGATAACGCCCTGGAAGGTCTTCGTCATCCGTAAAGCTGTATTGCGACATTAGCACCCAGATACGTAAGCTCCCTTCTGAAAACTCACACTGCTCCTGATGCATAGCACGAGCGATTAAATGAATACTATCGGCGAGTTTGGCATTACGCTCTAAACGCGACTGGGCAAGCTTTGCTTGTTGCTTTGCCTGCTCTTTCACTATCTGCTTTTTTTGCGCACTGAGTTTATACAGTAACTGGCCGGCATAAAATGCCAGCCCCGCAATGATCACAGCACCAACACACAGAGCTAAGATCATCATGTTCATTATTTATCGTCCTCGTCATCTAACCATTCATTGGCTAAATCGTTCGACAAGTAATGATCAAAATCACTATTACCTTGTTCGCTAAATTCTTCATCATCAAAATCATCAGCGGCGTCTTCGTCTTCAATACCCAGTAATTCACATAACACTTGATGGCGAGCAATACGACTATTGAAGTATTTAGCATCTTTACCTGTTAATAACTGACCACTTTCATGCAATTCAACCAGCTTTAATAGACGCTCGTCATTTTCTAGCGCTTCTAGTTCTTGCTCTGGTGAAAGCTCAGGCTGAACTACTTTTTTCAGTTCAACTTGTGGCTTCAAGTTACGTTTAAGCTCAATAACTGGTTCAGGTGCAACGGCAATTAAAGGGATTGGTTTTTTACTACCAACACGTTTGTCTTTATGTTGCTGATTGCCTTTGCTCTCTGGCTGTAAAGCATCAATCGAATTACGTGAACCTGGTTTAGCACCTTTGGTTTTTTTAACACGCTGCTCTTTTAACGCACGCATTTCTTTAAGCTTATCTTGGCTTAAACGAACAGGACCGTTAGACGGGATTTTACGTGACTTTTTAGTTCTACTCATATCTTGATCATCTCACTTAAGAGGTTTTGAGCAACGCGCACTGTGGCGTTGCGATGCTGGCCTTGCCAGAAGAATTCGGTTTGTGCGGAATGAGGTTGGGTAACTCGACTACTAGCGCACTCTATTTATATACAGTGACTATTGTAACAGGACAAATAAAAAGGCGGTAGAGAAAACATCTCTACCGCCTGCTAATCTGAGCGCCATTTAACTGGACACTTCTCCCTTCGACTTTTTAGTCTTTATTATTGTTATTATTTTTGTTGTTCCATGTTGTTATTATTTTTACCTTCCGTGTAACATTCCATTTTGTTGTTATTTTAAACTTCCATGAGATTTTATTATTCTCGGTCTTCATTGACTCTTTTTTAATATTCCCTTGCAGACATCAACCGATGTCTTATCCCCGATAATCACGTCACACTACTTTCCGTGTAGTTTAATCCATTTTGTTCTTATTGTTGCAGCGACAGGGGTTAATTTAC
The DNA here is from genome assembly GCF_011050055.1 of Pseudoalteromonas prydzensis. GTDB lineage: Bacteria > Pseudomonadota > Gammaproteobacteria > Enterobacterales > Alteromonadaceae > Pseudoalteromonas > Pseudoalteromonas prydzensis_A. The sequence goes on from NZ_DRGM01000104.1 coordinate 1,798, forward strand.
GCATTAATAATTTTGTTACAACTAATTTATATAACTTTTCTTACACAACATAAATTGCAACATTGTGAAAACATTAAATTACAGTAGGTTATGATAAAAACAAAAATAAAAATAAGATTTAGCTTACACTCAGACATGGTCAATGTCTCACAAAGAGAAGGGTAATATCGACAAATTACAAATACAAAAAAAGCAGCCTACGCTGCTTTTTGTAACTAATATGGAGTTTAGTATTAATAATACAATTAATCTATACTACTTTAGTGTAGTCCACCTAGGTACTTAGACAGTACTTCGATATCTTTATCCGTTAGTTTCTTCGCAATATCTTGCATCATGCCATTTAAATCATTGTGGCGCGTGCCATCACGGAATTTTTCAAGTTGTGCCTTGATGTATTCAGGATGTTGAAAAGAGATTTTTGGAAACATAGCTAATGATGAGCCATTCCCTCGTGGACCATGACATGCAGCACATGCTGGGATACCACGTTCTGCGTCACCAGCTTTATAAAGCATTGCGCCAACTTCAACTACATCTTTAGGTGTCGCACCTTCTGACATGTTAAGTGATGCAAAGTAAGCCGCTACATCTTTCATGTCTTGATCGTTTAATGGCATTGCCATTGCGCTCATGACAGGGTCCATACGACCTTTTTTGCCACCTGAAGTCATACCTGATTTCAAATCGACAAGTTGCTTATAAATGTAATCTGCGTGCTGGCCTGCAATTTTTGGGTAGATATTAACCGGCGCATTACCGTCTGGGCCGTGACAAGCCGCACACGTTGCTGATTTTTCTTTACCTGCGTTTACATCGCCATCAAATGCTGTTGCGTTGCTTGCTGACAACGCACCAAGCAATATAGTTAAAGATAGTGCTATTTTTTTCATGGTGAATTCTCTGTTTCCGACCCTGTATCATCTACAATATGGATGTTGTGATTTATATATTCTACACGATAATAAATTCTCTGGCACGTTTTCTACTCATATTAAACTTATAAATTATAGGGTTTTGACCTAGATTAAGCTTTAGAGCTACCGTTTTAGTTTATTTTAGGCTGCGATCTTCGTCCAAATCAGCTTTTTAATAGTGTCGTAATAGTATAAAATGCGCCCCTTAAGTGAACTTTAATTAAGTAAAGTTTACTCGCTGTAATACTTAATTAAGTTTCTAGGAGAGCCTGTGCTCAAATCTCGTATCAAATATAACACTGCGTCGTTCGTAACCAGCGCTCCAGATATCACTAAATTACCTACTGATACGGGTATTGAAGTTGCCTTTGCAGGCCGCTCCAACGCCGGTAAGTCTAGTGCTCTTAATGCTTTAACAGACCAAAAACTGGCGCGTACCAGTAAAACCCCTGGCCGCACGCAGCTCATTAACACATTTGAATTAGCCGATGTTGATGATATGCGTCTAATCGATTTACCTGGTTATGGTTTTGCTAAGGTACCGATCGAAATGAAAAAGAAGTGGCAGAAGTCATTAGGCGAATACCTGCAAAAACGTCAAAGTTTAAAGGGTATCGTTGTACTAATGGATATTCGTCATCCTCTTAAAGATTTAGACCGTGATTTAATTAACTGGGCAATTGGCAGTGAAATTCCAGTATTGGCATTGTTAACTAAAGCAGACAAATTAAAGCAAGGCGCTCGTAAAGCACAAGTTTTGCAAGTTCGTCGCGAATTAAGCACTTTAGAGGGTGATATTACCGTTCATGCATTTTCATCTTTAAAAGGCACTGGATTACCTGAAGTTGCGAAGAAATTAGATGAATGGTTCCTAGGACCAATAGTTGCGATACCGCCTACTGATGTTGAACAAACGCCTGAATCAGATGCTTAATCACACATTTAAGTAAAAGCGCTGACCCGCAGATTGAATGAAATAGCCTTGCTGATCAGCATCGGCTATTTCAGCCCACTGATAAAACACACTTCTAGAGACCCGCGCACTACAGCCATAAGGTAACTGTAAATACGGTACATCAGCACCCTGATAACCTTGTACTATTAAAGGCTGCTCGCACGTTACTAGCCACGTTCGCTGTAAATTATCCACACAACATAACACTTGCCCTTGCTCTGTCATTGCAAAGCGCCAATTAACGATTATAAAAGGAGCATCGTGGACTGTAATGGCTATTTTTTCGATTGGCGTTTTTAAATAAAACGTATCCTGCTCTTTACACAAAACTGAGGCAAACAGCTTAACCATAGCGATACGATTAATTTTACTGCCACCATACAACCACTCACCTTGCTGGTTAATGATAATAGGCAGCTCGCCACAATGCTGCGGCTGCCACTGTGAAAATGGCTTGCTTGGCTGTTCAAGTGCTGTGGCAAGCTCATTCAAAGAGTACATTATTTAAGCTTGCTCATCGTTAATGAGAAACTAACAGGCACAGCCGTTGCTATTGATGGCAAACCGGCTAACTTTTGCAGTTGTGTAATGCCATCTATGACGGCAAAGTCTGCGCCATTAATGATAATCGGGCTCATTGACGAAACGCTAATATCCCCTTGCGAAGACAGGTTGGCCATAACATCCAGTTTAATCTCTTGCTTAGTGCCATGAAAATCAAGTTCAGCACTGACACCTTCAAACACATGTTGGCCAGGCTTAAGCACTTTTAATTGCTTACTTAAATTTGCTGTTATGGTTGCTGTTGGAAACTTCGCGGTTTCAAATAACAACTGAGTCATGCGTTCATTACGAATAGGGATCATAGTTTCAACTGAGCTCAGATCAATATCGACCGAGAAAGAACCATTTTCAGCTAAACTACCTGACACATTTTTGAAGTGGTGCACTTCAGCAATACTATTTGACTTAATAGACACAAAACTTACTTTACTTTGATCATTATTAACCTGCCAATCAGCACTGGCAACACCAGAGACTAATAAGCTTGATAACGAAAGACCCAATATCGCAATTGACTTAACCATCACGCATTCCTTTCAAAATGAAAATGAGATTCAATGGTATCACTTGTTCTATGAAGTGCAATCAATAGCAGTTTAATTAAATAAGAGGGGTAAAAAACAACCCAGTAAATGAATACTGGGTCGGTATAGCAAACTGGGGAGAAGCTATCAATACGTTGCACCCTTTCGAGTGCATCATCAACAGGATGTCCTACAGGATGAGGACGCGCGGACTTTAGCAAACTAATAATGATAAATAAACTAAATACAGGTACTCACCTGCAGAATTGATAAACATATAACGAAATCTACAAATTGCATGTTAATTTAACTTAATATTAACATTGATTGTGTGCTCAAAATTTGTTCTATTAACTTATTAGAATAAAAACTCCACGTCTTTTGAACTGGTTAAGCAGCTCAAAAGCTACCAACAACACACACAATAAAAGAGCACAGATCATGAAAAAAATAACCATGCTATACCTATGCAGTTTGCTATTTATCTTCTGTAATGCCGCGCAGGCCGGCTACACCCAAACCAAATATCCCATTGTATTAGCCCATGGCTTAATGGGCTTTGACGATGTGTTAGGGGTTGATTACTTTTATCGGGTGCCCACGAGTCTCAGTCGTGACGGTGCACAGGTTTTCGTTACAGCCGTATCCTCGCTGCATAGTTCTGAACAACGCGGCGAACAATTACTGCAACAAGTTGAACAAATTATTGCACTCACAGGCGTTGCCAAAGTAAACCTAATCGGTCACAGTCAAGGAGCGCAGAGTATTCGCTATGTGGCCTCACTACGCCCCGACTTAGTTGCTTCTGCAACCAGTGTTGGCGGAGTGAATTTTGGTAGTCCAGTGGCTGATGTCGTCCGTGAAGGACTAACACCTGGTTCAACGCTTGAGGGGGTAGCAAAAGCCGCTTTTGATGCTTTTGGTGGACTCATTGCCTTACTTTCTGGCAATAGCCAGTTACCACAAGATGCAATGGGTGCTTTGCAGAGTTTAACCACAGAGGGCGCGCTGGCATTTAATCAGCAATACCCAGAAGGTTTACCAGCATCACCATGCCAACAAGGTCCTATGCGTGCAAGTAACGGGGTGTATTATTTCTCTTGGAGTGGCACTCGCACTTTAACCAATGCTTTTGACCCATCAGATGCTGCATTAGCACTGACCTCGTTGCTGATCCCAGGGGACGACGACGGTTTAGTGTCACGCTGTAGCAGTCATTTAGGCTATGTTTTAAAAGATAATTATCGGATGAACCACCTTGATCAAGTAAACCAGATGATTGGCTTCCATCATTTGTTTGCCACGGATCCGCTGACTGTCTATCGCCAACATGCCAATCGCTTGAAAAACTTAGGTCTGTAAATAATGAAATGGTTATTCAGCCTAGTGCTAGCGATTGCTGTCGCTAGCAGCATGTTAATTTACTTATCCAACCCAGCGCAACGAGTAGCTACACCACCACCGCAGGTGGATATCCCGGTGGCGATTGATAACGTTTTTGAACACATTATTTTAGCCAGCCAAGAGTCCGCTGAATTTACCGCTTTGCAAGCGCAACAGCATTGCGATAAATTGGCTGCTTGCAAGAAAAACAGTGAACTATTTAATCGCTACCTCAGCTTTAAAGTCGCGCTAGCAGAGCTGCAACAACAACTCGCTCATGTACCACTAAGTGAACAATTAGCTGAAATGATTGCTTTTCAGCAGCGCTATTTTAGCGAAGCTGAAATTGCTTTGCTCTTTGCTGACGATAATCAGTGGCAACGTTATACAATCGCCAAATTAGCCATCAATGCCGATAACAGTTTAACTAAAGAGCTGAAGCAACAGCTGTTAGCTAACCTTGACGCTGAGCAATCCGATGAGATCACTCAATCATTGCAAGCAACGCAACAGTTACAGCAATTAAACAACAGCTATAAAGAGGCATTGCAGCAGCAAGATTACAATCAACTCGCAGCGGAATTCGGCGATGCCGCAGCAACACGGTTAATTGCATTACAACAGCAACGCCTACAGTGGCAAACGCTTAGCGAGCAATTGCAGCAACAAATTGTGCAGCTAAAACAACATCATGATCCACAGCAAGCCGAGCAAAAGATCGCGCAATTACTCAATCAACATCTCACCGAAAATCAAAAAAGACGGTTTTTAGCACTGTTTCCCCAGAGCTAAAAAAACGTGGCTGTACACAGTACAGCCACGCTTACATGATTCAAAAAGCTCAGTGTTAATGGGCTTGTTGCCAATTATCTCCGCTGTCAGCTTCTACAACTAATGGCACATCTAATTTCGCAGCATCAGACATTAACTGGCAAATTTCTGTAGTGTATTGTTCAACACACTCAGTTTTAATTTCAAAGACCAATTCATCGTGCACTTGCATTAGTAACTTAACGGTACCCGGTGCTTGTTCATACACCCATTTATTGACCGTTAACATCGCTTTTTTGATAATATCAGCGGCAGTGCCTTGCATTGGCGCATTGATCGCGGCACGCTCCGCCCCTTTACGACGAGCGCCATTACGGGCATTGATCTCAGGTAAATGCAGGCGACGACCAAAGATGGTTTCAACGTAACCGTTTTCAGCCGCTTTGCCTCGAGTTGACTCCATATACTCAAGCACCCCAGGGAAGCGCTCAAAGTATTTATCAATATAGTGTTGTGCTTCATGACGTGGCACATCAAGTTGACGCGCTAAACCAAATGCCGACATGCCATAAATTAAACCAAAGTTAACCGCTTTGGCTTTACGACGCATATCGGTAGTGACATCTTCTAAAGCAACGCCAAATACTTCTGCAGCGGTTGCACTGTGCACATCAAGACCATTGGCAAACGCACTGAGTAAACCTTTGTCTTGCGATAAATGCGCCATAATACGGAGCTCAATTTGGCTGTAATCGGCAGCGACAATTTTATAACCATCAGCAGCGATAAAGGCTTCTCGAATACGACGCCCTTCTTCTGAACGAATGGGAATATTCTGTAAATTAGGATCGGTCGAACTTAAACGCCCTGTCGCCGTTACCGCTTGATGGTAAGACGTATGCACACGGTTAGTTTGCTCATTCACCATTAATGGCAGCTTGTCGGTGTAAGTCGATTTAAGCTTAGATAAACCGCGGTGCTCGATGATCACTTTTGGCAGTGGATAATCGTGAGCTAACTCTTGCAGCACTTCTTCCGCAGTCGATGGCGCGCCTTTTGGCGTTTTTTTAATAACGGGTAGTTTGAGTTTTTCAAACAACAGTACTTGTAGTTGCTTTGGTGAGCTTAAGTTAAACGGTTCACCGGCAATTTCATGGGCTTCTTTTTCCAGTTCAATTAGGCGCTCACCTAACCGCTGGCTGTGTGCCGCTAACATTTTGCTATCGATTGCTACACCAGTGCGCTCAATATCTGAAATTACACTAAGCAGCGGTAATTCTATTTCTTCAAATACCGCTTTAAGTTTTTCATCGGCAGCTATTTTAGGCCATAACACTTCATGCAAGCGCAGCGTAATATCGGCATCTTCAGCTGCATACGGCGCGGCTTTTTCCAGTTCAATTTGATTAAACGTCAGCTGCTTTTTACCTTTACCGGCAATATCTTCAAAGCTGATATTTTTATGACCTAGGTATTTTAGTGCTAACGAATCCATATCATGGCGCGTGCCAACACTGTTGAACACATAAGATTCAAGCATAGTATCGAACTTAATCCCTTTAAGTTCAAAACCGGCATTGGCTAATACGCTCTTATCGTATTTAAGGTTTTGCCCTACTTTCGCTTTGCTTTTATCTGCTAAAATTGGCCCAATCTTAGCCATTACCGTCTCTAGGCTTAATTGCTCAGGCGCGCCTGGGTAATCATGGGCAATCGGCAAGTACACGGCTTCACCCGCTTTTACAGCAAAGCTCATACCCACAAGCTGCGCTTGCATATAATCAAGGCTGGTCGTTTCTGTATCAAAGGCAAATAGTTCAGCGGCATTTAATTGCTCGACTAAAGTATCTAATTGCTCTGTGGTCAGGATTGTTTCATAGTGAGCATCAGCCACTTGCGGTAATTCATTCGCTTCACTTGGCACTGCTAAGTGAGTATCGGTATCTTTCGGGTTATCAAGTAGTTCAGCCAACCAACGGCGGAATTCGCATTCACCGTATAAAGCGATTAATTCGTCTCGGTTAGGTTCTTGTAGTTTGAAAGTATCTAGGTCTGATTCAACCTCAACATCACATTTAATGGTCGCCAGTTCATAACTTAGCGGTAAATGCGCAACGGCTGCGGCAAGTTTTTCGCCGATCTTACCTTTGATCTCATCGGCATGATCAAGCACACCTTGTAACGATCCGTATTTTTGTAACCACTTAACCGCCGTTTTAGGACCGCAGCCATCTACACCAGGGATGTTATCAACCTTGTCACCCATTAAGGCTAAGTAGTCGATAATTAGCTCAGGACCAACGCCAAACTTTTCAACAACCGTCTCGGGATCAGAAATACTGTCGGTCATGGTATTGATCAAGGTGACATGCTCATTCACTAACTGAGCCATATCTTTATCGCCGGTTGAAATCAATACATGGCGCTGTTGCTCTGAGGCGATTCGTGCAAAAGTACCAATCACGTCATCGGCTTCCACACCTTCAATGCTAATAAGCGGAAAGCCCATCGCTTTAATAATACTATGCAACGGCGCTATTTGGGTACGTAAGTCATCGGGCATCGGTGGGCGATTGGCCTTGTACTCACTGTACATATCATTACGAAAAGTTTTACCTTTAGCATCAAAAACCACCACCATATGACTTGGATCATATTGTTTGATCAGGCTTTTCATCATATTTACAACGCCATAAATAGCGCCGGTTGCTTCACCTTTGGAGTTAGTTAAATGCGGTGGTGAATGATATGCACGGAATAAGTAGGAAGAGCCATCAACTAAAATAAGTGGATTTTCAGGGATCTGAGCCATGGTGTAATTGGATCCTAAATGAGAGAAAACGAAATAATTATAAGCATGCCATAAGGACACAGATAAAACGACTGCCAATTAAGCTTTGTTTAATCGACCAAACAAGAGCAAGCTGTGGATAACTATGTAGATAACACCCACAAGCTATTCCTCCAAAGCAATTAAAAACTGCTTAGAAAAGGTTTAAGTGTATGTTTTATTTAAAAAAGATAATGCGAGGTTCTTTTTTTATTATTTTTATAGCAATGTGGAAAAGCATTTTAGCGTTTCTCTTTATTTTGCTTGTTGGTACAACTAATAACGGTTAATTCATCCCTTATAAATAACCGGACGAGCATTCTATCACAATGGATCAAAGATCATAGTGATCCTTTATAATTTTTTCCTCTTAGCGATCTTTTAAAAAAGCATATAGCGTGTTTTTACTCACCCTTGAGAGCATTAGAAAATAAAAATAATCTTTAATAGCTCATGGTTAAGATCATAAAATGATCTTGCAAAGGTCACGACGACCACTAAAAAGTCATGCTAAACTGACTATACCCAAACCACCTCAAGATGCGAGTTTCAGTTGGAATTAAAAGCGATTTAGGCAAGGCATTGATTGCAAGTAATAGTGGTTCTATTGTTAAAATCAATAACGCAGTATAAATCGCTTTTAAACCAACCCCTTGGGCGTTTCACAGGTACTTACTCTCATCGTTGTTACTTCTTAAAAGGGACTGCCATTCTTGCAAAGTAACGCCTTGATATTAAGCACCTGTGAAACGCTGAATTCTGCATCTTGAGATGGCTTGGGTATATATATAAATAAATAAGGGCATAATTTATGAAAAAAATAGCTGTAATTTTAGCAGGTTGTGGAGTTTATGACGGTGCGGAGATCAACGAAGCAGTATTAACCTTATTACATATTGCGAAAGCTGGCGCAAGCTATCAATGTTTTGCTCCTGATATCGAACAATTACATACTATCAACCACCTCAGTGGCGAAGAAATGCTGCCAAATCGTAACGTATTGGTTGAAGCGGCACGTATTGCCAGAGGTGATATTAAAGCGCTATCTCAATTAGCAGTTAATGATTTTGATGCGTTAATTGTCCCTGGTGGCTTTGGCGCAGCTAAAAATCTGTGTGATTTTGCTAGCAAAGGTGCACAAGCACAATTAAACGCTGAAATGCTACGCGTAGGTAAAGCATTTGCTGATGCCAACAAAGCAGCAGGTTATATGTGTATAGCACCTGCAATGATCCCTTTGCTCTATGATAATGGTGTTAAAGCGACCATAGGTAATGACGCTGATACTGCCGATTCACTTAAGAGCCTTGGCGCGCATCATGTTGAATGTGCCGTCAATGAGATCGTAATTGATGAGCAACACAAACTAGTTAGCACACCGGCTTATATGCTGGCACAATCAATTTTGGATGCCGATGCCGGGATTGAAAAACTGGTCAAAGCTGTCATTAAAATGTGTTAAACCATTAGCGAACAATTACTGAGTTTTATAACGACATTTTTTGCGCTAACACAAAAAATGTCGTTTTTTCAAAATAAAAACAGCTCACAGCGTTTTATAAATTGTGGCTAAGCGTTATAATCGTGCTAAATTCCGTCATCTATCGTGATTGATCACGTTCAAATCGAAGTGAGCAAGGCAAAATGAAAAAACTATCAGCTGCATTATTATTGCTAGCAACCACCGCATACGCACAGCCATATGATAATTCTATGACTGAAGATGCGATCAAAAAACGTATCGCACCGGTTGGTGCAGTTTACTTTGAAGGCGATAAAGCAGCCGTTGCTGAAGTGCCGACGGGTCCTCGCACTGGTGAACAAGTTTACCAAGCTGCCTGTTTTGCATGTCATGGTACTGGCGCACTCGGCGCACCAAAATCAGCTGATGATTGGGCTCCACGCTTAGCTAAAGGCGCAGATACTCTTTTAAATCATGCAATTAACGGTTTTAATGCGATGCCACCAAAAGGCACATGTATGGATTGTTCAGATGATGAGCTACAAGCAGCCATCGATTTCATGACCAAAAATTAATACTTAATACTGTACTACATTTTTATAAAGGCTGATTTTAATCAGCCTTTTTTATTACCATAATAAGTTTACCCCTACCTTTATCATTATTTATTATTATGCTTTTCTAATACTATTGTCCGCTTGACGATTAACCGAAAAAGTGAAAATATAAGCCCAATAAATATACAATAATAAAAATCGGTTACTGTCATTGGAAGATATAACGGCCTTATTACATAAGCTAGAGCATAAGAATAGTCGTTTAAAAGCTTTAGTCCAAAAGTATAAGCAATCACACCACTTACAAAATGCCCTGATCCAATTATCAGAGCAAGCCAGTTCTGTTGCCGAATTAACGCTACTTTACCCTGCTATCCACAATATTTTGCAAGATTATGTACCCAGTAAAAGCTTTTACGTGGTGCTATTAAATCAATTTAGTAACACCCTTGAATTATCTTACTTTGCCGATGAAAAAGATGGTATTTCGGTGCCCCTTAATCAAGATCATAACTTTCTCCAAGGCGTTACTGGGTATGTGTTTAAACAAGGCAAAACCACCTACTTCCAAGGTGAAGAGATGCAGGCCGCTGCGGATAAAGGATTATTTAAGGTACTTGGTACACCTGCGGAGCATTGGGTCGGTGTGCCGGTATACAGAGAGCAAAGTATTATTGGTGTATTAGTTGCGCAAAGTTACGACAAGGAACAATGTTATTCTGAGCAACAAATTGAACTCCTAGAAGTGATGTCGCTGTATTTATCGACGGCTATCGAGCGGGTAAAAAAGCGCGAACTACTAGAGTCTGAAGTAAAAATAAGGACTCGCGCCTTAACACAAAGTAATGAAGCACTTAATCTCGAAGTAGAACAACATAAAAAAACCCTCGCACGCCAACATATTCTGTTTAAAATTTCAGAATTAGCAACGCAAACGAAGCATATTGATGAAGTCTATCTACAGGTACATGAAATAATAAAGTCAATAACTTACGCTGAAAATTTATACATTGCCTTGTACGATCGAGAAACCGGCTGGTTAAACTTTCCGTACTGTGTAGATGAATATAGAGAGAATACTCAACCGCGTCCTTTTGCCAAAGGTTATAGTGAATTAGTTTTACGTACCGAACAAACTCAGCTGATTGACTCTACCCGCGCAGAGAAGCTGCGAAAATCTGGCGAAGTAGAACGTCCAGAGTCATACGCTGATTTACACGCAGCAACCAGTTGGTTAGGTGCGCCACTTAAAACAGCACAAGGTGTTATTGGCCTGATAACCTGCCAAGCCTATAATAATAAACATGTTTTTGATCAAGACGATTTTGAACTTATCACCTTTGTTTCACATCAGATTGCCACCGTTTTACAAGCTCATTTAGCGGCTCAGGCATTAAAACACAGTCACCAGCAGTTAGAATATCGAGTTGCTGAAAAAACCAAAGAAATTCGTCAAACCAATATGCACTTACAAATGCAAATTGAAGAGCGAAAAAAAATAGAGCAACAGCTATATCACGATGCCCATCATGATCCGCTCACGGGATTACCTAATCGGAGTCTATTTTTAACTCAGTTAGAAAAGACTTTACAGCATTATCAACGCTACCCTGAGCAGCAGTTTGCGGTACTGTTTATTGATTTAGATAAGTTTAAGGATATTAACGATCAGCTAGGGCACCAAGCGGGCGATCAGTTTTTAATTGGGGTTAGTGAATCGTTTTCACAGTGTATTCGTGAGCATGATTTACTTGCTCGTTTAGGTGGCGATGAGTTTGTTATTTTATTAACCCACTTAACCGAACGTCAGCAAGCCGAAGATGTGGCTAAGCGCTTAATCGAACTAATGAAAAAACCATTTTGCATGAAAGGTATTTGTGTACAAAGCGGTGCCAGTGTCGGGATCACCTACTCTAAAACAAATTATAAACATACCGATGAAATTATCCGTGATGCAGATGCTGCGATGTATTATGCCAAAAATGCAGGCCGCAGCCGCTTTGAGTTTTATCATCCGTTACTTAGTGCCGGTACGAGTCCTTATGAATTAGAGACCAGCCATCACTTAGATTCTTTACCAATGCACTTTCGCTGCTCTGAAATCATCACACTCGATGAACAGCATCAATCAGAGTCATTACTTGAAGCATTTGGTGAACACCCGGTACTTGGTAGCACCAGTTTTGAAATATTAAAGAAATTTGCCGCAGATAAAGCGCAACAGCTCGAAGTTGAATTGCAATTATTAACTACAGCCTGTCAACAGATCCAAGCGGCACAATTGGCTAAGGTATTGTTTCCTTGCTCTGGCTTATTACTCGAAAAAATTGAGTTTCAAGCGTTATGCCAAACAATGCAAAACCACAACGTCAAAAAACAAATTTGTTTATTATTTAATGAACAAGAGATCCGTTACGCTTCGGCTGTGCAAATGAGTAATTTAAAAATGCTCAATGAGCTGGGTTATTCGATTGGCTTAAATGATTTTGCCAAAGACCGTTGCGAACTTAATTTACTGTGCGATCTTCATTTCGATTATTTACTGCTTAGCTCTACCTTTAGTAAACGGGTGTTACAACAAAAAAGCTTTGATTTACAACTGCAAGGCGTACTCGCAATTACTAAAATAAAGCAAGTTAAAGTAATAGCAAAAGGCCCTTCAATCCTCAATTATAGAGCCTTGCTCGACAGCCATGGTTTATTGCTATTCATTGGTAAGCAACATGCAATTAATAGCAGCACTGCAATACCAGCAGCTCCCACAGTCGAGCAACTATTAAACTAAGCGTAGGCTCGTTACTACTCTGGCTTTTTTAACATGGCGCGTAAATTAGCGACTCTCGCTTGGCCTTTTTCCATTCGTTCAGCCTGCGTGTTTGGCGCTTTTTTATTTTCAAAAGCCAGATCATCTTGTGGTAGCTCTTGCACAAACCGGCTCAGCTCCGTTTGCGAGGTTTCACCAAATTGACGGCGAATTTTCGCATAGGTCATAGTCAACTCTTGTTGCGCGCGGGTAATTCCTACATACGCTAAGCGGCGTTCTTCATCAACGTTTTCTTCATCAATACTCACTTGATGCGGTAATAAGCCCTCTTCCATACCGACCATAAACACGTAAGGGTATTCCAAGCCTTTAGAGGCATGTAAAGTCAGTAATTGCACTGCATCAGCTTCATCTTCTTCTTCGTTGCGCTCCAGCATGTCACGCAACGTAAGCTTGCTTACGACTTCGGCGAGCGTTAGCGGTGGGTTATCAGCGTCGCCAGTAAGCATATCGGTGATCCAGCGATACAACTCAGACACGTTCTTCATACGCATTTCAGCCGCTTTAGCACTGGGCGATGACTCGTATAAATAAGCCTCATAATTGATTTGCCTTACTAAGTCTTTTACCGCTTCAAGGGTATCGCCACGTACCGCATTATCTGAAAGCTCAACCACCCAGCGGGCAAAGCCTGCCAGCGAGTTTAAACCACGTCCTTTTAAGCGATAACCTAAGTCAGTATCAAAACAAGTGGCAAATAAACTGGCATGTTTTTCATTGGCTAAAGTGCCCAACTTTTCAAGGGTCACCGTACCAATCTCACGCCGCGGTGTATTTACAATACGCAAAAAAGCGTTATCGTCATCTTGATTCACTAATAACCGTAAATACGCCATGATGTCTTTGATTTCAGAGCGGGAAAAAAACGAGGTACCGCCACTAATTTTATAAGGAATACGGTTACTCATCAGTGATTTTTCAAAACCACGGGCTTGATGATTACCGCGGTACAAAATGGCGTAATCTTTATAACTAGTGCGCTTCATAAATTTATGCGAGATGATCTCTGCCACCACCCGCTCTGCTTCGTGCTCTTCATCACGACAGCCAATCACTTTGATCGGCTCACCATAACCAAGCTCACTGAATAATTTTTTCTCAAACTCATGGGGGTTATTAGCAATCAAAATATTCGCAGCTTTTAGAATTCGCCCAGCGCTACGGTAATTTTGTTCCAGCTTAATTAATCGCAGACCCGGAAAATCCTTACTCAACAACACTAAGTTCTGCGGCCGCGCACCACGCCAAGAATAGATTGATTGGTCGTCATCGCCAACCACAGTAAAACGCGCCCGCTCTCCCACTAGTAACTTAACCAACTGATATTGGCTGGTATTGGTATCTTGATATTCATCCACCAGCAAATAACGAAAGCGTTGCTGCCAACGCTCCCGAGACGTTGCATTGCTGGTTAACAAAATAGTCGGGATCATAATCAGATCATCAAAATCCAAAGCATTATAAGCACGTAACTGGGTTTGATAACGCGCATATAACTGCGCAAATAACGCTTTTTGTGGCTCACGCGCTTCGCGAATGGCTTGCTCTGGTAAGATCAATTCGTTCTTCCAGCTGCCTATTTGCATTTTTAAGAGGTTGAGTAAATCTTTGTCTTTTTTTAGCTCATCTTCAGTTAGATCGCCCAATAATTGATTGGTATCTTGATCATCGAATAACGAAAAACCCGGTTTAAAACCCAGCGTTGTTAGTTCTTTCTTAATGATCTCCAGCCCTAAAGTATGAAAGGTCGAGACCCACAAGCCCTTGGATTCTTTTTTCCCCAGAGTTTGAAAAACCCGCTCACGCATCTCTTTTGCGGCTTTATTGGTAAAGGTAACGGCTGCAATATTACGAGCTTGATACTCACACTTCTGTACTAAGTAAGCGATTTTATTAGTAATTACACGTGTTTTCCCCGATCCTGCTCCTGCTAATACTAGGCATGGGCCACTAATGTATTTTACCGCTTCATCTTGTTTAGGATTGAGTTTCATATCGACCAAAGGGATTGCATAAAGACAGGCAATTTTAACGTAATCACTACAATACGCCTAGTTAATAAGGTAAGATTGTTTTTTTAGGCGACACCAAGGGACGAACATGATTAACCCAGCAAAACTTGAAGAAATAGCCAAACAGATTTCCAGTAATATGCCACAAGGCGTTAAAAACCTTGCGGATACGTTTGAAGCAAAAACCAAACAGGCCATTCAAAACAAGCTGGCTGAAATGGACTTTGTCAGCCGCGAAGAGTTTGATGTGCAAAGCCAAGTGCTTATCCGCACCCGTGAAAAGCTAGTTGAATTAGAAGCTAAAGTTGCCTTACTAGAACAACAGCTAACCAGCGAGCAAAACAAACCCGCCGAATAAATGACGCAGAATAAACGACAGACAGCGTCTGTCGTTTGTTCTGTGTGCTAAGTAACTAAAACGTGTAGTTAATGCTGAGGTTATAATTACGCGGGTTGCCGTATTTATACTGGTTAAAAAATGCAATCTGACTGTAGTATTTTTCATCTAGCAGATTATCAATATTAAGTTGCACTTGGGTGTTGTCATTAATTTCGTAACGTGCCATCAGGTTCACCAATGAGTACGCTGCTTGCTCAATGTTTGCATCAACACCTAAACCATAAGTACTATCTTGCCAATTGATACCGCCACCAATTGTTAATGCGGGTAGTAGATCAATTAATTGATAAGTAGTGAATAGTTTAAACTGCTTACGCGGTTGTTCAGTATTAACTTTTGCACCTTGAGCATCTTCAGCTTTAAATTGCGAGTAACCTGCGTTAATGTTCCAGCCATCAACGGGTTGACCCACCACTTCAAATTCAAAACCTTCACTAACCGTGCCTTGCGCGGCGCGTTGTGCTTCGCTATTAACAGAGCCTGGAACAATATAACCTGGGTCAATTTGTGCTAAGTTGTCTTGATCAATACGAAATAGCGCAAAAGTGGTATGAAACATATCATCTAAGAAGGTACTTTTTAACCCGACTTCGTAGCTTTTACCTTCGACGGGATCTAAAAAGTCACCGTAACGGTCTTGCGCATTTTGTGGCTTAAATATTTCGGTGTAGCTGGCATAAACACGGTGCTGCTCGCTAACATCATATAAAGCCCCAGCGTAAGGAATAAACACATTATCATCACCAAAGTCTGTGACAGTGCCATAACTTTCGCCTTCTCGCTCCCAGCTCGCTAAACGGCCACCAGCAATCACTTTAAAGTTATCTGTTAACGATAAACGAGTGGCACCATAGTAACCGGTTTGCTTGGTATCCATGTCTTGGGCAACACTCGCTTGGTCTGACCACGTTGGTTCAGCAAAGCTGCCATCCCATTCAAAAAAGTTCCCCACTGCTGGCGCAGCTGATAGCGCGTCATAGGCATTTACCAGTGAAGATTGCTTACTGTACAACGCACCGAGTACAAATTCATGTTGCTGAGAAAACAGTGCATAATCACCTTTTAGCTGGATATCGAAACTATCTTGATCGCTCTCGCCATCACTTTTATAGGTTGAACTGCCTAAGCCTTCACCGGTTTGTTTATCAACCGTACCAAACAAGTACAATAAACGGGTTTGCTGTTTATAATTAATGCTGTTGTAGTTGGCAACAAATTGCCAACCATTATCGAATGAGTGATGTAAGTTAACAAATAAATTGGTGTTTTCAGTATCCCATTGCGTCCAATCAGCAGCGGTAGTTTTTGAACGATCCCAATCAGTTTGCGTACCATCACTATAGAAACTAGCGAGTGATCCCCAAATAGGCGAAGTCGGTGTGTTTTTTTGATAATTGCCGCCAATACGCAGCAATGTTTGCTCTGTTAAATCGGTTTCTAATACCCCGTATAACACCTTGCTTTCATTTTCATATAAATCAACATACGACTCACCTTCTTCGTATTTTGCAACAACCCGACCACGTACTGTGCCGGCATCGTTTAAGCCGCTCGCTAAATCTGCGGTCAATTCTTTGTTATTCCAACTGCCGATCGCCGCACTGACATTACCCGTAAAGTCAGTGCTATTGGCATGTTTTCGTACTAAGTTAATTGATGCTGATGGATCACCTGCACCAGTGAGCAAGCCGGTTGCACCACGAACAAATTCAACCCGTTCATAAATTGCCACGTCACTGATAGTCTCGCCTGAATCCGCCGCTAAACTCCATGAAATAGGCACACCATCTATTTGATAATTACTAATTTCAAAACCACGAGAGTTCAGGGTGTTTCTTACGTTATCAACTTCTTGTGATGACACCCCCACGGCATTGTTGACGGTATCAATAATTGTATCAAGGGCTTGATCTTGAATACGTTGCTTAGTGATGATGGTCACAGACTGAGGGGTTTCTCTGAGTGTTAAACCAAGCCCGGTTGCGGTATCAACAACCTCATTAACGGTATAAGAGCCGGTAACGGTAATTTTTTCAAGATTTTCATCTAGCACTTTTTTATTTTGCTCAGCAAATGCTGGTGCAACAGTTGTTGCTAAAGAAACAGCGGCAGCAAGAGGCAGCAATCGAAATGACTTATTCATTTTTTATAACATATCCTAATTATGACAAAGAAATAACACGAACGTTGCGTTGCGCAGTTGGGATTGTTGAGTTTTCATGACCAATAGCGTAATAGCACTCACTCTATTTTTACTAGGTATCTGTAAAAAGTGGCTACCTAGCAGAGCTGACTAGATGATACACACAAATACAAATGAAAACAAATGTCATTAAGCTTTTGCTATTGCTAAATATAGGTTTATTTATGTTTATGAAGTCAAAACTATTTTGCGGTTTTATAAACAACAAAGGTGAACCTAAGTTCACCTTAACTAAAACGACTAACTTTTTTCAGCTAATCGCTCGAATACTCGGTTTGTTGCGGTTTTATAGCTGTCGGTCATTTCTTCTGTGCAGGTAACCACTGATTCTAAATCGTGTAAGTGACCATTTGCTAACCCGTATACCCAACCATGAATACTCAATTCCTGATTGCGCTGCCAAGCTTCTTGCACAATATTGGTACGGCAAACATTGCGTACTTGCTCTATCACGTTTAATTCAACTAGGCTATTTAAGCGGTCTTTCTCGGGCAGTGCGTTGAGGCGAGCTAAATGCTTTTCTTTTACATCGCCAACATGACGTAACCAGTTGTCAATCAGGCCAAACTTAGCGTCATTAAGTACCGCTTGCACGCCACCACAGCCATAATGACCAACGACCATGATGTGTTTCACTTTTAACACTTCAACCGCGTATTGCATGACCGATAAACAGTTGTGGTCAGTATGCACGACTACATTAGCAACATTGCGGTGTACAAATAGCTCACCTGGCATTAAATCAACAATTTCGTTAGCCGGAACACGCGAGTCAGAACAACCGATCCATAAATATTCAGGATTTTGCTGCATTGATAGAATTTTAAAAAACTCAGGATCATTCTCGCTTGTGCGTGCCGCCCAACGTTTATTATTTTCAAATAAATTCTTTAACTTTCTCATTGCGCCTCTTATACGGTATTTAAAAAATTAGCTTGGATCAAAATATTGCGCGGTGTTAATTGTTTTTCGCAAAACGTCAGCACATTGACTTGATAACCTTGTTGTTGCAAATATAAAGCACGATCGAGCACAAGCCAAACCTCAATTGCCCTTCTAAACACATGACGGACCAGTTCAATACGCTCAGTTACTTTTTTGCGCATTTCCCCTTTAGCCAAAAAGTAATCATAATCAATACCTTGCGGTAACTCCAAGGCCTTTTTATCTGCAGCCCATGCACAAAAAGCTTTAAATGAATCTGAAAAAATGGCCTTGTTCACAGAAGGCACGCTGACATAACACTGCTCGCCAGTCAGTGTTTTTCTAAGAGCATCAAAACCCAATCGCCATTGCACTTCGGTTCTCCGCACTTTACCAACCCGAGTTGGTGCCGTAACGGTTTCCTGTAACGCGAGCTTTAAATCACGGTGGGTTAATTTTAACTTACTGTGCTGCGCAACATCGCTCATGGCTTGATAGTCGTTATCAGTGAATAAATGATAACAACACGGCGATAAGCTAATTTTTTGTGTTTGCGCGCTTACCGCACGACTCATAAAGGTTTGATGTAGTGCACCGCAAGCATGCAGTGCGACCGCATGTTGTGCGTGTTGAAAATACTTGGCTACATCGTCTTTAAGCACATCGGCTTGGCTAAAGTGCATAGCTAGCCCTTGTTGCTGGGCGCTTTGCTGGCCTTGCTCACAGAGATGTTGTTGCAACTCGATACTATGTACACTAGGCGCACTATTAAATGCCAACATGCGCCCCAGGTGCCCTTTACCTGCACACCATTCTAATACCGGCAAGCGCGAGTCTTCACCAAGCGCAGAGACAAAGTCTTGCAGTTGCGTAAACTTGCGACCCTTAATACCATTACTTAGCCAAAATGGATACTCGGCTCGAGTGGCTGTAGCGTGAGGTAACTCGCACAGAGCGGCTAGATCAGTGACTGCCGCAATATACGGGCTAAAAAATTGATACAGTGTATGCTGTTCGCTATCGAGCTCAGCAACTTGTTGGTCGCTCAAAGCCGTTAATGCTTGCTCTAATTCAGGCCAAGGTAGCTGATCAAAATCGAATGCGGTGCATTGCCAATAGTGACGAGTAGAAAATAATAATGTGTCGAGGGCTGCAAATTGCTCAGCAAGTGTCATAACAACTTAAGGGCAGAAAATAAATCGCAGTATAGCAGTTCTTACGGTGCAGTGCTCGGCGCTTTTAGGGGTATTTATAACAAGAAAAATAGCGCTTCATAATAAAGATAAAGCGCTATTTAAAGTTTTTAACTTATTGATTAGCGGCTTTATCCCTATCTACAGGCCCTTGCGTGGTTAAGAATTGTGTAAAACACGGATTCAGCGTTTCATCTTGCACGCTATACCCTAAGCGATTTAAGTGCTCGTTAAATACCTCATACTGATTTGGCTCAATGGCAAACCCAGCTAATACATTACCCATCGAACCACCATGGTTGCGATAATGAAATAAAGTAATATTCCAATTGCTGCCTAAGGTATCTAAAAAGCGCGCCAGTGCGCCTGGGTATTCAGGGAACTCAAAGCGTAATAACCGCTCATGGAGTTGCTCTGGCGCTTTGCCACCGACCATATAGCGCACGTGCAGTTTAGCGAGCTCATTATCCGATAAATCACAAAATTGGTAGCCATTAGTGGTCAACGCAGCTTTGAGTTCATCTAACTCTTGCTGACCTTGACGCAGCGCAATACCAACAAATATTTGCGCTTCACCGGGTCCTGCAAAGCGGTAATTAAATTCAGTGATTGCCCGCCCGCCTAATGAAGCACAAAACTGTTTAAAGCTGCCTTTCTGTTCATTAATGGTCACCGCAAATAACGCTTCGTTTTTCTCACCCAGTGCAGTGCGCTCGGCAACATAACGTAAGCGATCAAAGTTTAAATTAGCGCCGGATAAAATAGCCGCTAGATGCAATCCTTTTTGGCCAGTTTGCTGACACCATTTTTTCAGCCCCGCCGTTGCCAGCGCACCAGAAGGCTCTGCAATAGCGCGAGTTGAGACAAAAATATCTTGCATCGCAGCACAAATTTCATCGCCCGTTACGGTGACCACTTCATCACAAAATTTTTGCGCTAAGCGAAAGGTTTCTTCACCGATAATTTTAACCGCCACACCATCGGCAAAACTACCAACCCGTTCCAGCTCTACCGGTTTGCCCGCTTCAAGGGCAGCTTGTAAGCAGGCACTTTCGTCGGCTTCTACGCCAATCACTTTAATATCGGGGCGCAATGATTTGATATACACCGCCATACCAGCGAGTAAACCGCCGCCGCCAACCGGAATAAATACCGCATCGAGCTGGTTAAGTTGCTGCATTAGTTCACGAGCAACAGTGCCTTGACCTACAATCACATCTGGGTCATCAAAGGGTGGTACAAATACGCCATTGCGCTGTTCAGTCAGTTCTAGTGCATGCGCTTTAGCGGCATCAAAATGATGGCCATGTAATACCACTTCACCACCGAGTGCACGTACTGCACTGACTTTTATTTCAGGTGTAGTGACCGGCATGACGATAGTCGCTTGATGACCTAAATGTGAGGCGCTTAGCGCCACGCCTTGGGCATGATTACCAGCAGATGCGGTTATCACCACAGAACCTTTTGGTAACTTAGCCAGTTTGTTATAAGCACCCCGTAACTTAAATGAATAAACGGGCTGCTGATCTTCACGCTTTAACCACACTTGATTACCAAGGCGTGCACTGAGTTCAGCCATTTCGCTAACCTCAGTCACTTTTGCCAGTGGTTCCATATTGGCTTGGATAATAGCGCGAAAATAATCGAGCTCTTGAGAAACCATAATTAGCTAAGCTCCTCCAGTTTGGCTAGATCACGAACCGCGCCTTTATCGGCACTAGTTGCAAGTAGCGCATACGCTTTTAGCGCAGATGACACATAACGCTCACGGTTAAGCGGTTTATACGCTTGCTTACCGCGGGCTAGCTGCTTTTGCTTACGTGCTTCAAGCTCATCATCTGTTAGTGCTAACGTAATTTCACGAGTGGCAATGTCGATAATAATTTTATCGCCGTTTTCAACATAGGCAATGGCGCCGCCGCTGGCAGCTTCAGGTGAGACGTGACCAATTGATAAACCTGACGTACCACCCGAGAAGCGACCATCGGTGATCAAGGCACATTTTTCAGCCAAGCCTTTTGATTTTAAGTAACTGGTTGGGTAAAGCATTTCTTGCATACCTGGGCCGCCTTTAGGGCCTTCGTAGCGAATAACCACGATGTCACCGGCTTTTACTTCATCATTTAAGATACCTTCAACTGAATCATCTTGCGATTCATACACCACGGCGGTGCCTTCAAAGTGTAGCATTTCATCAACTACACCCGCACTTTTTACAATACAGCCATCAACCGCTAAGTTGCCCGATAATACCGCTAAGCCACCATCTTGGCGAAATGCATGTTCAACGCTTCGGATACAGCCATTTTCACGGTCATTGTCGCCTTCATCCCAACGGCACGATTGACTCATTGCTTTGGTGGTACGAATGCCTGCAGGGCCTGCACGATAAAACGTTTGTGCAGCTTCGTTGTTTGGATCAGTAGCATCCCATTTTTTAACCAGCTCAGCCATCGTCATACCGGCAACATGGTTTACCGACATATCAACTAAGCCCGCTTTACCCAGTTCGCGTATAATCGCCATCATGCCACCAGCACGGTGTACATCTTCAATATGGTATTGCGCAGTTGCAGGCGCTACTTTACACAGGAATGGTGTTTTACGAGATAACGCATCAATGTGCGACATATCAAAATCAACACCGGCTTCTTGCGCAGCTGCAAGTAAATGCAATACGGTATTTGACGAGCCACCCATAGCAATATCAACGACCATGGCATTCATAAAGGCTGTTTTATTGGCAATGGCGCGTGGTAGTACGTCTTTATTATCTTTTTGGTAATACTCACGACATAAATCAACAATGCGTG
Source organism: Pseudoalteromonas prydzensis (assembly GCF_011050055.1). Taxonomy (GTDB): domain Bacteria; phylum Pseudomonadota; class Gammaproteobacteria; order Enterobacterales; family Alteromonadaceae; genus Pseudoalteromonas; species Pseudoalteromonas prydzensis_A. The sequence continues at coordinate 24,133 of NZ_DRGM01000104.1, forward strand.
CACCGGCTTCAACATACAACTGTTTGCGGTCTTTATGAGTCGCAAGCGTAGTACCGTTACCCGGTAGTGCTAGGCCAATTGCCTCTAATAAACAGTTCATTGAATTGGCGGTAAACATACCAGAACATGAACCACAGGTTGGGCATGCTGAGCGTTCAACTTGCTCTGAATCAGCATCACTTACCGACTCATCTGCACCTTTTACCATTGCATCGACTAAATCAAGTTTGATATCGATATTGGCAAGCTTAGTTTTACCTGCTTCCATCGGGCCGCCTGACACAAAGATCACTGGAATATCTAAACGTAGTGCCGCAAGCATCATCCCAGGGGTGATTTTATCGCAGTTAGAAATACAGATCATCGCATCGGCGCAGTGACCATTAACCATGTATTCAACCGAGTCGGCGATTAAGTCGCGCGATGGTAATGAATACAACATACCGCCGTGGCCCATGGCGATGCCATCATCAATGGCGATGGTATTAAATTCTTTTGGCACACCACCGGCTTCGGTGATGGTTTCAGCCATGAGCTCACTAAGTTGATTAAGATGCACATGCCCCGGTACAAATTGTGTGAACGAGTTTACAACCGCAATAATTGGTTTACCAAAATCAGTATCTGTCATCCCTGTTGCACGCCATAATGCACGAGCACCTGCGCGCTTTCGACCTTCAGTTGTAGTTGCACTTCTTAATTTAGCCATAGTTACCTCAGTATTTTGCAGCGATTAATAAACCGCTGACATCCTCATTCTTAAATTTTTATCGCTAAAGGGAAATCCCAATAGCCCTGTTGATTTAGTTGCTACAGCAAACTACATTGCTTGCTGGTGTACATTCTCTAATGTGATATGCCTAACATCCACCAGCTTATTAAGCTGTGTAGTTAATAAATGAATCGGTTTATCACTATCGACTGTCATAGCTACTTGGTACTGGCCATCATCCATATTCAGTTGAAAATGGGTTAAATCAAAACCGCGATGACGAACTACGCGTAAAAAGCGCTCCACGGCAACACTTTGATTTTTTAAAGCAACTGTTAAGCTGTGTTTCATTTTGCACTCTCCGTCATCATTTCATCATTGGCAGCACCCGGTGGTACTAATGGCCATACGTTTTCTTTATCATCTATACATGCATGTACTATATAAGGACCGGTACTGTTAACCAATGCAGTGATAGCATCATCAACTTGGTTTGCATGAGTAATTGCTTGCCCAGGTATTCCAAACACCGCGGCTAATTGCACAAAGTCTGGGTTATCCGATAAATCAGTTTCAGAATAACGCCCTTCAAAAAACAATTCTTGCCATTGGCGAACCATACCCAAACGCTGGTTATCTAAAATTAATATTTTTACCGGTAAATTGTTACGACGAATCGTCGCTAATTCTTGAATATTCATCATGATTGAGCCATCACCTGAAACCGTGATCACAAAATCATTTGGTCGCGCAACTTGTGCACCTATCGCCGCAGGCAAACCAAAGCCCATAGTGCCCGCACCACCGCTACTTAAATGATTGCTTGGGTGGCTAAACTTCATATGCTGCGCTACCCACATTTGGTGTTGGCCTACATCACAACAAACCACGCCATTTTTCGGCATACGTTGGCTAAGCTGATTTAATAAATACGGTGCAAATACTTTTTCACCAGGGTAATCATAACGCCATGCATGTTCAGTCATCATCGCTTTGGTATGCGCTAACCAAGCTTGCTCAGTAACAAAACACTCAAGCTGAGGTAATGAACTTTTTAAGTCTGCAATCAACGAAGCTTTAGCCGGTTTACGTTTACCTACCTCTGCTGCATCGATATCTAAATGAATTACTTTTGCTTTGGCTGCAAACTTACTTAAGTTACCCGTTACCCGGTCGTCAAAGCGGGCACCTATACATACTAGTACATCACACTCTTGTACCGCTAAATTTGCAGCTTGGCCGCCATGCATGCCCAGCATGCCTAAATTATATTCGTAATCAGGTAATACACTGCCTAACGCTTTTAATGTTGATACTGCTGGCATTTGCGTTTTATCTAAAAACTGCATTAACTGCTGTTGGGCATCGGCCGCTTGTACACCGCCACCAACATAAGCCACTGGGCGTTTCGCTTCACTTAATAACTGATTAGCAATGGCGACTTGATTTAAATCTAACTGAGGTAAGTAATCGTCAGCTGCAAGCCAAGGATGAAAAGGCACTTGCGCCATTTGAATGTCTTTTGGGATATCAACTAAAACAGGACCCGGACGGCCACTTTGCGCCAAGTGCATGGCTTCTTGTAGGATTTCGGCTAAATCTTCAGGACGTTCAACCATATAACTGTGTTTAGTACACGACAATGACATGCCTAGTACATCGATTTCTTGAAACGCGTCAGAGCCGATTGCTGCAGTAGGTACTTGCCCGGTGATCGCCAGTAATGGTACTGAGTCCATCATCGCATCAGCAAGTGCGGTGATTAAGTTAGTCGCACCAGGCCCTGATGTTGCAAAACAGACTCCTAATTTACCGGTGCTACGCGCAAAGCCAACCGCCGCAAATCCTGCACCTTGCTCATGACGAGTGAGGTAGTGCTTAACTGGCGCACCATACAGCGCATCGTAAATTGGCATGATGGCCCCACCTGGGTAACCAAAAACTTCATTTACGCCGTGTTTGGCTAATAAATCAATCGTTAACTCTGCGCCTGTCATTAATAAATCCTCATTCCTCAGTGACATATCTAAACTTAATAACTCATTCTAAACCCTGAAACTAAAAAGCCCCCCGGACTGTTAAGTGCGGGGGGCTTTTTCAATGCTTCTCTTTTTTAAAGCACTAACAAGCCCCCGCGGTAATAATAATCACCACGACGTTAATTAGGACTAGGTTTAGTGCATTTGTAAGCATGTAATCAATACCAAAAATTTGTTTGTTCGCGTGAGGGTTATTTACTTCCCTCGCTGTCTTTTTCTATTAGTACCGCGATGAGGGGGTTAAGTCAACCTTAAAATCAATCCAATTTTCATATAAACACCAGCCTTTAAAGGCATAAAAATCCAACATAACCACACAAATAGATTAATTTTTCTCATATGCGAAACAATTGATATTTCATACCTCGTTATAACCAATTAGCGGTTTGATTAATTTTTGACGAACTCGCGATAAATTATTCTATTTAAATGCCACCACTCAGGAAATGCCTAGTTACTCTTCAGTATTTCTTAAGTTTCGGCTCATATCATCTGGCCACTAAGTTAGATATGAGTTGTTAATTTATGGTCGTCACTGAATTTCTCCGAGCGGGTTTGAAAAAGCGTTTTTATATTACCTGTAGTGCTAACGTATTTATTATCGCCCTTGCAAGTTACTACTGCTTAATTATTAATATTCCATTTATGCAAGGTGCCTTTACGGCCATCACCACCTTGCCGGCTTTTTCTTGGTTATTTTTACTCTCGGTGCCGTTACTACTACTGTGCTTGTTGATCATTTTTTTCTCTTTGTTGTCGAGCCGATGGTTACTCAAACCCGTAAATTACATCTTATTGCTGTGCTCTTGCTTAGTTTTATACGGCACTTTAAATTACGGAGTGGTGTTTGATTACTCAATGATCCAAAACACCTTTGAGACCGACAGCCAAGAAGCTATCAGCTATCTCAATCCACAATTTCTACTATTTTTCACCTTATTCGCCCTGCTGCCATTACTGATTTTAGTTAAAACCAAGGTACGGTTTGGCCCTGTTTCCCAAGAGATATTGAGCCGTAGTAAATTATTACTTGGCTGCTTTGCTTTAATCGCGGTTATTATCCTGAATTTTTATGCCGACTACGCAGCAACGGGACGTAACAATCAGCTGTTAAAAAAAGAGTTAATTCCGTTTCAATATTTAAGTAGTGGCTATAAGTATATTCGCGATCAATGGTTAGTGACTGCTGAGCCATTTCAAATACTCGATCCCACACCAACCCTAATTGCCCCCACACAAACACAAGTCACAGTAATTGTTGTTGGTGAAACAGCCCGTGCCGCTAATTTTGCATACCAAAGTTATAAGCGCGACACCAATCGTTACACGCGCCCTTTTAATGTGACCTACCTCAGTAATGTTGCCTCTTGTGGCACTGCAACAGCAGTATCTGTGCCTTGTATGTTTTCATTGCAACAGCACGAAAACTTTTCACGTAGTGAAGCTGACAATCAACAAAATATCCTCGATATCGCCCAACAAGCTGGCGCTGATGTGCTGTGGATAGACAATAACAGTGGTTGTAAGAATGCCTGCAACCGTATCGAAACTATTACTATTACCCCTGATAATTCAGCGCTGTGCACAAAAGAGCCTTGTTATGACGAAGCTTTACTCGCGCCGCTGAAACGTAAGCTCGCTAATTTGAGCCAAGCAAATACGGTAATTGTATTGCATATGATGGGATCCCATGGGCCTACTTATTTTCAGCGTTATCCCGAGCAGTTTAAACAATTCACTCCCACCTGTGATCGCAGCGATATTCAAAACTGTAGTTCTGAGCAACTAGTTAACACCTACGACAACACTATTGCCTACAGCGACTACGTCAACAGCCAAGTCCTTCAGCAACTTGCAGAGTTACCTGACAGCATAGACAAAAACTTTATTTATGTGTCAGATCACGGCGAATCTCTGGGTGAAAATGGCGCTTATTTACATGGTTTTCCATACAGTTTTGCCCCTTCAGAGCAAACTCATGTGCCCTTGTATATGTGGGCTGCAAAAAACAATCAACGCATCAATGAAAGCTGCTTACGCACACTCGATCTGCAACAAGCCAGCTCGCACGACAATATTTTTCACACTTTAGCCAATCTGATCGGCCTCAAAAGCAGCCGCTATGAAGCCTCTTTAGATTTACTAAGCACTTGTAAAGCAAACAATAACAAAGCGAATACTCACCATGAATAACTCAAAAACAGTACTCAAACGCCAAGGGCTGATGCGTCTTATATTCACCTTACGCCATACATTCAATGGCTTAAAATGGATGACCCGCTTTGAAGCGGCATTTCAGCAAGAACTTGCAGTATTTCTAGTGCTCGGCGTGTTTGCCTGGCTTCAGGATATTACTACTAGCAATAAGCTCATTTTAATTGCCAGTTTGCTATTTGTATTATTTGCCGAATTGGTAAATACCGCTGTTGAAGTGGTAGTTGATCGTATTAGCACAGAGCACCATGAGTTATCTGGCTTAGCTAAAGACATTGCCTCTGCTAGCGTATTTATCGCAATGCTGATTAGTGCTCTGATTTGGTGGGCTATCTTATGGGCATAACGCAACAACTCAGCCTACACCAATTAAAAACTAAACTTGGTCCATATTGGCTGTTACTGGCCTTTTTTAGCCTATCTCTTATGATGCTTACACTGGCTCGTTTTGGCTTAAGTGTGTGGCAAGGTGAGCGAGTATTTAGCTCTCATGCCTGGCTTAATATCTTTGTCGGTGGCTTACGTGTTGATATATCAACATTAAGTTATATTCTTATGCCCGCATTATTGTTGCTGATTGTAGCTTCCGTGTTGGGTAAACAAAATATGACTCGCACAGTAATAAAATACTACCTGCTGATAATGACCGCATTGCTGATCTTTTTTGAGGTGATCACCCCTACTTTTATCAGCGAATACGATCTACGTCCTAATCGATTGTTTATTGAGTATTTAATTTATCCTAAGGAAGTGTCAAAGATGATTTTTTCAGGCTATAAAACTGAAATCATCTGTACCTTCATCCTACTGGGGTTAGGTATCAAAGCCGCAGCAATGGTGTTTGCCTCTCAATGGCACAGCCGTACTCAACTATCACCCCTCAAGCATAGTGTATTGGTTATTTCGTTATTATGTTTAACGGTTTTAGGAGCACGTAATTCTTTTGGCCATCGCCCTTTAAACCCAGCGATGGTGGCATTTTCTACGGATCACCTACTTAATGATCTTAGCCTTAACTCTTTCTATAGCGTTGCTTTTGCTATTAAGCAGCTCAGTAATGAAAAATCTAGTCAGGACTTTTATGGCGCTTTGCCAGAAGACCAATTGCTAAGTACTGTACGCAAAAGTATGCTCCTGCAAAACGCAGTGTTTAATGATAGCAGCGCGCCAACAAAAACCTTTCGCCAAGCAACACACCACGGAAAAGCCAAAAACCTCGTCATTATATTGCAAGAGAGCTTAGGTGCCCGTTATGTTGGAGCATTGGGTGGCCTGCCATTAACGCCTAATATAGATAAACTTTATCAACAAGGTTGGGGGTTTGATAACTTATACGCGACGGGCACGCGTTCAGTGCGCGGTATTGAAGCGGTTATTACTGGGTTCACACCAACCCCTTCACGCGCAGTGGTAAAGCTCGATAAATCACAACGGGATTTCTTTACGATTGCCGATTTTCTTGCCAAGCAAAACTATCACACCCAATTTATCTACGGTGGTGAAAGTCATTTTGATAATATGCAAAGCTTCTTTTTAGGTAATGGTTTTCAAGAAATTGTTGATAGTGATGACTTTGCGAATATTGATTTTAACGGCTCTTGGGGCGCGTCAGATGAAGATTTATACACCCAAGCGGATATCGAGCTCACTAAACTACAACAACAAGGTAAACCGTTTTTCAGTTTAGTGTTTTCAAGCTCTAACCATAGCCCATATGAATTCCCTGATAATAAAATTGCCCTTTACGACAATGACAAACAAACTCGTAATAATGCAGCAAAATACGCAGATTATGCACTCGGTAGCTTTATCGAAAAGGCAAAAAAATCAACTTACTGGGACGACACCGTATTTATTGTTATTGCCGATCATGACTCACGAGTCTCCGGTGCGAGTTTAGTGCCTATTGACCACTTTCGGATTCCTGCGGTGATCTTTGGTAAAGACATTCCAGCAAAACGCGACCACCAGCTTGCCAGTCAACTTGATATTCCTGCCACCCTGTTATCATTGATCGGTGCCAGTGGCGAGCATCCAATGATTGGTCGCGATCTATCAAAGCCCATCGCTCCACAGCAACAACGTGCCATGATGCAATACGATAAAAACTTTGCGTACATTCAGGCAAATGGTGAACAAGGCAATAAGGTAGTAATTTTACAGCCACATAAAGCTGCTACAACTTATATCTATAATCAACATCAACTGATCCCATCAGCAAACGACGAAGCGCTTGTGCAAACAGCCCTTGGCCATGCTAATTTTGGTAATATAGCCTACCAAAACGGTTGGTATCATTAATTGCTAAGCCTTGCTAAAGTAGCAAGGCTTATGGTTTGTTATAAAGTAAACATCATGAAGATACTGATCATTGAAGATTCTGAACCACTTAGACGCAGCTTAGATGTAGGCCTCAATAATCTCGGTTTTACTGTCGATAGTAGCGGTGATGGCTCGCATGGTTTAAGCATGGCACTCAGCGGTGATTATGATCTAATTATTCTTGATTTAATGCTGCCAAGTGTCGATGGCATGAGCATACTCAAAGCACTACGCAGCACTTCAAGTCAAACTCGGGTGCTTATTTTGTCAGCACGCTCACAAGCACAAGATAAAATTTCAGGCTTAATGACAGGCGCTGATGATTACCTAACAAAACCGTTTTCATTTGAAGAATTACACGCTCGCGTATTAGCACTTTCTCGCCGTGGTCAGCTGCACAGCCAACAAAATACCTTATCAGTTGCTGATTGCGTATTAGATTTGAGCTTAAAAACGCTGCATTATCAACAGCAACCAGTCAACCTGACCCGTAATGAATATAAAATTATTGAGTGCTTGTTCAGCGCCAAAGGGCGAGTAATGGGGCTTGAAATGATCAGTGAAGCCGTTGTTGGCCAATTTGATATGCTCTCAAAGAACGCTCTCGAAGCACACATTTCCGCAGTCCGGAAAAAAGTGCGTCAACTCGGTGGCGAGCTACCTATCAAAAACAAACGTGGATTCGGTTATGTTGCCTCACAAGACTAAGCTCCATTCAATCAAACGTAAGCTGGTAAATAATATTACAGCTGTTATTTCACTGATCTTAGTTACTATTTTTTTAACGGTCGATCTAAGCGTCGACTCTTGGGTAGAAAACCAATTTAATCAATCATTAACTAACAAAGCTAATTATTTAAAAACCCTAGTAAAAGATCATGCTGGCAAGCTTGAATTTGATTTTGCTGGCGAATTTATGTCTGAATACGAGCAAGCCAATCCCAGCGAGTTTTATCAGCTTTGGCATGAACAACACACTTTTGAAAAGTCAGATTCGCTACAGCTCTACCCCGGTGTTGATTTGCCTAATATAGATATTGCCATTAATGAATTTAGAATTATTGATTACAGCTTGCCAAATGGCGAAGCTGGGCGTGCAATGATCAGCCATTTTATTGCCCAACAAGCAGACGACAATACAGCTGACAGTGGCCATTTTAATACCATGGTATTAACCATTGCCGCCCCAACCGCAGCACTGAATAAAGTGTTGATCATTATTGATGTAGTGTTTGTTCTTACCTGTATTATTGCAGTGTTTGGCGTGCGCTATTTAGTCACCCGCATAGTCAATCGCGGCCTGTATCCACTGAATAACCTAAACGAACAAATCAAACAGCTGGATATCACCGAAACAGCACAGATCATTAACAGTGATTTTAAAGTAGAAGAAATTGAGCCAATCCGTAATGAACTCAATAAATTTATTACTACTAATCAACAGCTTTACCAAAACGAAAAACGCCTCACCAGTGATATAGCCCATGAATTAAAAACACCGATTGCGGAACTAATTAGCCTTTCCGAAGTGGCGCTACGTTACCCCAATGACGAGCGAATTAGCGCCACTTATACCAGCGATATACTGGCTATTTCACAGCGCATGAAAACCATAGTTAATAACCTGCTTTTATTACAACGCGCGGGTAGCAGTGCCATTGAGCTGACTATTGAGAAGCTCAATTTAAGTGCTTTTATTAACAATATCAGTAATGAATTACAGTTTAAGCACCCTGATATTGAACAACGATTACAACTCGACATTGCCGAAGATTTGCTTGTTAACGTTGATAAGTTTTGCTTGCACACTATCTTATCTAACTTACTCGATAACGCATTATTTTATGGTGAACGCCAACACAGCGTTAATTTGCAGGTAACACAAGCCAGTGACAAAACAATAATTACACTTTGTAATGCCCTCGCAACACCATTAAGTGGGCAACAACTTGAAGCGATTTTTGATCCGCTCTATCAATTAGATAGCTCTCGAACCAATAACCAACGCCACGGCTTAGGATTGGCGATAGTAAAGAGTTTATGTAACCTAAATAACTTTACTATCAGAGCTGAGAATAAAGCAGATTCTCGTTTAGCATTAATTTTAACATTACCCAATTAAACATATTGGTTTAATATGGATGTATACCCAAACAATAAGGACAATTATGAATCTCACTCAGCGTATTAGCAGTTACTTTATTTTATCGCTTTTACTGTGTATTAGTTTTGCCAGTCATAGCGAACCGGGGCTTTGGAAAATCGAAAAAAATGGCGTTAACAGCTATTTATTTGGCACCGTACATGTGGGCGATGCCAGTATGAAAGGCCTGCCAGGGAAAGTCACCAAAGCCATTGATGCCAGTGATAAAGTGATTGTTGAAGTAGATATCAGTGCAATTAGCCCGATGGAAATGCAGCGCCGCTCTCTGCCATTTATGATGCTAAAAAACGGTAAAACCCTACAAAGCGAATTATCAGAGCAGAACTACGCCAAATTAAAAGAATACTTCAGCAAAAAGTCGATAGATATCGCAATGTTTAATAACCTAGCCCCGTGGGCGGTGATGGTAACCATGATGCAAATGGAATTTCAAAACGTGGGGTTTTCTGATCAAACCGGCATTGATAAACAAGTACTCGCCTACGCTAAAGAGAAAAAAATAGCGGTTGGTGAATTAGAAACCCTTGAGTATCAAATGGAAATGTTTAATCACCTCTCGTTATTAAGCAACGAGATGATTGAAGAAACGTTTGAACAGCTTGCCGACGTAGAAACCTACTTTATTACCTTAGTGGATGCGTGGAAAAATGGCGATATGGCTACGCTAACGAAGTACTACAATGAAAGCTTTGACGACAGCAACTATGGCGAGATCAGCGAACAAGTAATGCTTATTGAACGTAACAATAACTGGGTAAAAGAACTCACGCCACGCATCGGTAAAGAAAAGCTATTTATCGCCGTAGGCGCCCTGCACTTACCAGAGCAACACGGTTTATTAAAACAATTTAACGAGCAAGGTTTTACAGTAACTCGCCTGTGATCACTCGCCAATAAACAATTCACCCGCTTGGTTAGTAATAGCCAAGCGCCCCAGTTTTCTGCTCTTCCCTCATTTACTTCTCATTACCTTCTCTTTGTGCAAAAAAATTAGTGAATTATTCACAAAGAGGCTGAGGTTGGCATAGGCCGTGCTTTAGCGCGTCACTTTCAATAGCTAATAGATTCTCGCCATAAATGACGACCTACAGGATGAATAATCAGGCTTTGTGTCCCATGGATTCAGCTCAATGAATCTGTTGTTCTTCCCTCATTTACTGCTCATTCCCTTCTCTTTGTGCAAAAAATTTAGTGAATTATTCACACGCTCCCACAAAACCAGCGCTTGGCTAAGTGGCAAGATAATAGCTGGCTAAAACTAGCGAGGTACGAGAAAAAACCAACTGTTTTTTGCCCGTTTAATTGCCTTGATATATTTTTCATACCATAATCCAATATATATTGGTATTTAAAAGGTTTTACATTATGGCTAAGAATACAAGTGTAACATTAGGCGATCATTTCGATAATTTTATAAATCAGCAACTTAAATCAGGTCGTTATGGTTCAGCAAGTGAAGTGATACGTGCTGGTTTAAGAGCCCTAGAAGATCAGGAAATAAAAACAATGAATTTACGCAATATGCTAATTGACGGTGAAAACAGTGGCGTTGCAGATTACTCGTATGATTCTTTGATTTCAGAGCTGGACAAAGATAACCACTAATGTCGAAATTCGAATTATCAGGAAAAGCCAAAAGCGATTTAATAAAAATAGCCAAATATACTCAGTTAAATTGGGGTACAGCGCAAAGAAATGACTACTTAAAACTGTTAGATAGTACTTTTCATCAATTAGCCAACGAACCTATGCTGGGAATTAATTGCGATTACATAAGAGAGGGTTATCGAAAACAGCCTCAAGGTAGCCACGTAATTTATTATAAAAAACATAAAGCACAGCAAATTTTAATCGTGAGAATATTACATAAAAGTATGGATGTTCACCGCGCGCTCTGAAAAATATAACGAGCCTGTAGCATCACTCGTTTTTAATGTATTTTTATTGATGGTTCAACCATAGCCGAGTTGCTATTTTGCTTAAATCGTTTGATGATATTCGTGTTGGATTATCGATTATTTAAGCATGCTAATACTAAGCGTTAAGCTCCCCTCATTTACTTCTCATTCCCTTCTCTTTGTGCAAAATAAATTTAGTGAATTATTCACAAAGAGGTTAAGAGACGCTGCGCTTTAGAGAAATATACAAAAGAAGTATGAGCCACTGCTGCGCCAATAGCGTAAGGACACTGAAATTATAAAAATGGGCGCCTGTTTCCTTTAGAAGTCAATATCAACTCCATCACCTTTACCGCCTAATAAGCCTCTAAATACCCCCCCTAGTATCCTAAGCAACCAGATTATAAGCTCAATAGGAAACTCAACTATAAGTTCAAGCTTGTCAATTATAGAGCTTTCTGAAACACGCTTACCGCGCTTTTTGCTTGGCCAAACAAGGTAAGTAAAAAGATAAAAGACAAAACCTGCAAACAAGTATGCCCAGTCAAAATGGACAATTAGCATCCCCACTATCAAAAACGTGCCGGCGATAAATCCCAACGTCGCGACGGCTATCCTTATAGATTCCATAGTTAATTAACCTCTCTAGGCTCTAAAATGAAATGACATCCACTTGATTTTTTCATTTAAGATTATGACCAAAAAGCTGACGAGTTTACACAATATACTTTTCAACAATACTTATTTACAGAAAAATTAGTCACAAAGAGATTAGGTAACTAGATCCTGAGATGGGCGTAGGTCGTGCTTTAGCGCGTCAATTCCAATAACTAAAGCTGTCGCCATAAATGACGACCTACATGAGCGCGGCGGATAGCACTTGTAGGCGAGTGACTTGCAAGCGTGAATGCCATCCCATTGTCGCGAGGTAAACTCTGCTACCCGCGCAATTAAAATTTATTCGCAAAGAGGTTAAGAGACGCAGCGCTTTAGAGGAATATATTGGTGACTACTGCGCTAATAACATAAGGATTATCGCATAGCGCTAATATATATTTGCCGTAAGTTACTTACTTAACAGCCGTATCGAAAAATGAAGTAACGAGTTTATTGATTGATTTAAATTTGACCACCACTGGATGCAAACGGCCAAAAAGAACTAATGACTATCAACCACAACCTACGGCGGTAAATTTAACGCCGAGCTGCTCTGGTTTTTTCCTAGCGCCTAGCACCTAAAACCTAGAACCTTTTCCTTATCTAAAATCTGCCATATCTAAATAGTGCTCTATCCCGGTAATTTTATCTTTCGCATGATGATTGACATAAATCACTGTGCTACTGCCGGCAGCGCATATTTTTTCGATTAACAGTAAAACACGCTGTCGATTTGCTTCATCAAGCCCTAAACATGGCTCGTCTAGAATTAATAATGTTGGGTGTTTTACCATGGCGCGGGCAATCAATAGCATGCGTTGATCACCAAAAGACAGTTGCGTAAACGGGGTGTTTTTTAACTCGCTTAAACCTAACAGCGCTAACCATTGCATGGCAATATCAAGCTGCATTTGAGTTGCTTGTTGATACAAACCAATGCTGTCGTAAAAGCCCGATACTATGGTGTTGAGTGCTGAAATACTGACTCTATACTCCATATGCAAGGCATTGGAAATATAGCCGATGTACTGTTTTATTTGCCAAATACTCTCGCCACTGCCACGCTGAAAACCAAACACCTTAATATCATTGTTATAGCACTGGGGATTATCGCCAGTTATTAAATTAAGTAGGCAGGTTTTGCCAGAACCATTTTTACCACTGAGCTGCCAATGCTGTCGTGCTTTGATTGTCCAATTTAAGTGGCTAAAAATAACCTTGCCACTGTAACTGACCATAGCATTTCGCAATCTTACTAACTCAGGCTCATTAAACTCTGGGGCACTGTGTGCCACGTCTTTGTTAGGGATGGTTAAATCCGTATGCTCTAAGTGTAATAGTTTGAATAAATCATCACGCTGTTTGTTATCAGGAGTAGCGAGCTGATGCTGTAACTCTCCGGCACTCACATAGCCATAATGGCTGACAAAGGCTGGGATTTCGTCTAAACGATTAAGTACAAAGACCATGCTCATACTGGTGCTTAAATCTGCCAATATGGCGTTTAATAGTTCAGTACTTTCAACATCTAAACCGTCAAACGGTTCATCAAGCACAATCAATTCGGGGCGATTACTTAATGCTTTAATTAACATCAGCTTGCGTGTTTCCCCTGTGGAGAGTGCGCGCAAACGTTGCTTAAGCAATGGCGCAAAAGCAAACCCTGTAATTAACTGTTGGCATAGTTGCTCGTCAAAATATGGGCTTGATTGCTGATAAATTAACTCAGATATCAATTTAGGGCTGGTTTTACCATCGCTGATGTCGTCTTGATCCGCTAATAATTCGGCGGCAATTAATTGCTTTTGCAGATCTGAAGAGACGATTTCGGTACGCTCAAAATCACAGCTTCGCGTACCACTGACAATATTAGCTTGATCAAGTAATGCTGCTGTTATGGCTGATTTTCCTGCTCCGTTGCCGCCAAGCAGCAGCCAATGCTGAGCGCTTTCAACCTGCCACGTTAGCTTGCTTACTACAAAACTGGCTCGCTCATCGTTGCCCAGACTGGCAGTAACATTATTGAGTTTAATTGACTTCACAGCGGTTCCTTTTAGCCCACAGAGTTTAATTTAATTTGAAAGTACATGACTTTAATTAGTATGGCTATAGAATAAAATTCACGCGGTTTAAACCTTTTTTAATCTGCCAACGTCTAACCTATAAAACCATCAACAACGAGTAAAAAAATGAACACAGCAAGCATAACTACCTTAGCCAGCGTTTTATTAACCTGTAGCGCATTTGCCCAAGCAGAGCATAAAATTGAGCATACCTTTGACATCAGCGGGCAGCAAAAACTAACCATTGACGTGCCCGTTGGCAGCCTAGAACTGAGCACTAACAAAAGCAATCAGGTCACTGTATCTATTGAACTAAAAGCTAAAAATAATAGTTTCTTTAGTGATGATGTCGCACTTGAAGAGATCACCTTAAAACATCAACAAAGCAGCGATAAGTTGAGCCTGTCGATTGCTGAGGATGATGTTCAACAAACTTGGTTAGTAAGTATGCCGGAGGCTATGGCGATAGATTTAGCACTGGGTGTTGGCGATATTGAAGTGAATAAGTTTGCTAACTCTGCGGCAATTGACGTTGGTGTAGGCGCGGTTCGCATCAGCAGTGCATTAGCCGATTATCAATCGATCACGCTTGATAGTGGTGTAGGTGATACCAAGATCTCGGGAATGAAAAATGATGCTAAGCATAGCCGTAAAATAGTCAGCTCAACCAGTAAATACCGCGGTGATGGCCAGCACACTATTAACATTGAAGTTGGTGTAGGCGATATAAAAGTCCGCCACTAAATTTTTAGCGATTAGAGTGCAAACCATAAATGTTATACACAAGTATGATGACGTTAACCATTTAGCCTTGGGGCTGCGAGCAACGAGCTTGAAAAAGCGCATGACTCGCAGCTTGCAGCGTTACCTATTCTCTAAACGATTATAATCAAATAAGCCGTATTCTACGCCACGATATTGCTTTGCAACGCGATGCAAAATATCACTGTATTGCCAAAACTGTGGATGCGTACGACGAATAGCAAATTGACTTTTCAATGCGCTGTAGTCGGCTTCAATCTGCATCATAGGCAATTGCTCTGCAAATGATGCAAGCTGTTGCGGGTTGTGCAAATACCAAATAGCTTCCGGGTAATCACCAATAAAGCCCGGCACGATAGTGACGGTATCTTCTGCATAAGCCCGCTGCCCTTCTTCGTTTAATAGGCTGGAAATATTATAGTGCGCATTATGGTGGATCAAGGTATAGGCTTGGTGCTCTTTGTCACCATCTTTGACTAACACATAAGATATTTGCGGCAATAAGTTAACGGCCTTGGCAGGCATGTTATTTAACTGCTGTAGCGGCTCTGGCACTTGCCTATAATCATAGCGTTGGCTAAGAACAGGCTTAAGAGTTTGTTTAATTAAACCATATAGCTCATGTTGATGATCTTGAGTTTGGTATTCCACGCCAGTTGGTTGGCTAAAGCTTTCGCCACTTTTAAAGAATTCAGTAAGACTGGTTGGTGATTTGCGATACCAATTTGCTTTTAATTCTTGGCGCTGTTGTTTTGGCAATAAAGCTAAAAAGTTTTGCTCACCTTCTAGCCGTAAAAAGTCCATATATAAGCGCGTAATTAGCTGATGACCAATATTGCCATACACATCAAAGCCCGCCACCAACAGGTAATGTATACGCTCAAACAGTGCGTAGTCTAATACCCACATGGTTTTTGGCTCTTGGCCTATAAACCCTTTAACGACTGTTGCGCTATCAAAATGGCGAAATATCGTCAGTGCCGCGTTATCGTTAACACCTTCACCACGCCATAGCACGTCAGTTGTGAGGTTTTCACCGTTTTTAAACATACGATTCGCCAAGTCTACCTTAGCTTTTAGGTAAGTGCTTTGCCGCTTAGAATATTTTACCCAGCTAGAAATAGGTAAAGCATTGCTTTCTTCCGCTGCAGGCAATGCAAGTGCATCTTCATGCTGCATTAGCATTTGCCCTACTTCTGGTGTTGCGGCTTTATCAGGATCAGCGAACGCCACCCAAAAATGATCATTAATAACATTTAAGGCAATTTGACCACGGCATACAGGCCCTTTGATAAAGCCCATGATAATTAATTCTGCTTCATCAAGCATAAATTGATATTTAGATTTCGTTGGAATTGCCGCAAAAGATTTAAACGGGTTAGATGCAACATCAACGGTATAGCTCGGCATTTTTTCAACCGTGTAATCCGCGGCAATAAACTGCTGGTATAAACGAGCCAGTTTAGTATCGTCTAGCGCCAGTGGTAGGTGTGTTTTTGCCAAGATGGTTGATCTATCGTGCATCAAACGGTAGTACACACGCTCTACTTTCGGGTCATCGTACGGGCGACGGGTATTAATTAATTTGATCTCTTGCCCTGGTGGTGTACTTGAACGCACGAGTTTGAAGAAGCTTTTTTCACCATCTTGGGCAAAGTAAATATGCGCCAGATACCAATGTTCAAATATATAGCGTGCAGCTAGCTGGTGCTTTAAACCATCTTGATTTAAAAAGCTTTCCCAACGCTGAGCTTGGGCTGTTACGGCTTTACTTGGCGGTTTAATATGTGCCATTTTACCACCGCTTTTAAGCCATTTTTCTAGGTGCTTAAATTCAGTCCGTGAAATACCGGGTAATCCGTAAGGCATACCTGCATGCGGTTGACTATCTGCAAAGCGGTCAAACTCGCCCATGCTGGTACAGCTTTGTTCGCGATCCAGTGAAAAATCAAATTCATCATCAAGAATGTCATCTTCTGGTAAAGGCGAGCTCAATTTCAGTACTAAGCTGTTATACAGTACACTACCAGCCAGATTAGCTTGCTCCGACTGCTCTCGCTCATTTAGCACTGGTTTAAAACCTTTTTCGCGCCATTGCTCGGTTTGCGTGGCATCAAACAATAACCGACTCGGTGTTGAGGCTAACAAACGGGTGCCGTCATACACTAGCTCTTTACTTAAACCACGGTCGATCCCTTCTGGCGATGACAATTTAAGTTGGCATGGTGCATCGTAACAACCATGGCACACAACACAGCGGCTTTCTAGCACCGGTTGCACATGCTGTAAAAACTCGGCACCGCTACCAGTAGTATGCTCAACGATGCGTTGTTGTGTTTGTTCTGGCCCAAAAAGTTGATTGTAATGGGCAGCGCCTAAGTAAGCGCAGCCGCTGAGCACAATAATAAATACACTCAGCAAAAAAGACTTTTTCATCGCTTTATTCGTCCTCATCACCCAGATCAAAGGTCGGCATCATATCCATTTGCGGTGACACAAATGTTTGTTCTGACAGTGTATCGAGCACCGCACTTAACAATGGCCCATGGGTCAGAGTCAACTGTGCATGATGTGCATCAGTTACTAAGTCTGCAAACGCCGGGTTATGAGCTTCGATAATATAATCTGCAATAGTAATAGCAATACTGCTATCTGATGCTGGATTTTGACAAAGCTGGGTAAGTAAGTCGTCATCTAAAAGTACGCTTAGCGAAAGATCTGGGGTCGATAAATCTCGCTCACTTAAGTTCTCATCAAAAAGAAATAACGGAAGGGTTAAACTGCTATCTTGCTCTAATTCCATGTGCTGCTCTCTAAATACGGCTGTTCAGGCTTTTAATAGAAAGATTATAGCAAATAATAGCATCAAAAATTAGCTAAAGATTTCAGCAGTTAGTGGCTTTTTACCCACCAACTGTTGAAATGTAACGGCACTCACTGTGCATTTTGGTAAATCTACCAAGGTAGAGTTTCACCATTTGCATGCCAAAAACCACCGCTATTACTGAGATTGAGTTCATCAATACGCTTTGTTAAGCACTGTGCAGACTCCTCTGCTGAAATATCACCTGCAAAATTAACCATTTGCGTTTGCACAAAGCCAGGGTGAAATAACCCAACAGCAATTTTTTTACTGTTTAGCTCATGAGCTAAACAGACTGATGCCGCGTTAAGTGCAGCCTTTGACATGCGATAACCAATATAATCACCTGAGTCATTGTCTGTAATCGACCCTAAGCGACTGCTGATCATGGCGACTTTCGCATCGACCCCAAGGCAATGCAGTAAGGCATGGGTAACCCGAATTGGTGCCACAGCATTTACTGCAATTTGTTGATTGATGGTGTCAAAATCCATCTCTGCCATACTTTCATTATGGAAAATACCGGCATTGTTGATCAGCAGGTCAATCTTATGGCCATGTAACTGGTTTTCAAGAGCCGCAATGTCTGCGCCATTTGCAACATCGATATTACTGATCACGGTGACCGCTAACTCTTTCAGCTCGGTGCTTGGGGTACGTACCACGGCTGTGACATGATAGCCCTTTGCTAAATATTGCCGACATAAATTAAGGCCGATACCGCGGTTTGCGCCTGTAATTACCACGTGCTTTGTCATACTTTTGCTCCCATTTTATATACAATCAATAACTGAGAGTTTGGGGCAAAGAAAAATAAAAAAAGCACCAAAGTGCTTTTTTAGTCAATTTAATTAACCGTAACTAGCTGCATTTCACGTCATTCATAGCGGAGGTCATAATTGAAAACACCGCACCTTGTGGATCGGTGATCACACTAAAACGACCCACTTCAGGAATATCGGTTGGTGGTACACAAATTTCACCGCCAAGTTGCTGGGCCGTTGTGGCATAGTTATCACAATTATCAACGGCAAAATAAATCATCCAGTGAGCAGGAATATCAGCAGGCCATTCATCCGTCATTTCAAGCATCCCTGCAACCGGTTGATCGGCGACTGTAAATAACGTGTAGTTCATTCCCTCCATTGGTTTTTCAACGCTTTGCCAACCCAGTAACTGGCAATAAAACTCACGGCTTGCGGCACTATTGCGAGTTGCCAGCTCATGCCAATACGGGGTATTTAACTCACTTAAGCGTTTGCATCCTTGATGTTGATTGCCTTGCCATAAAGCAAACAATGCGCCACCTGGTTCATTAAGTAACAGCATGCGACCCGCGTCCATTACATCATGCGGCCCTGCGATAATCTCAGCACCTAATTGTTTGGCTTTTGCAGCCACTTCATCAATATTATCTACCGCAATATAAGCTAACCAATGGCTCGGCGTCGCTGCGTTTTTTTGTTCGTTCGACATTTGATACATGGCAGCAATATCATCACCTTGCTTTTGCAACATAGTGTAATAAAGATCATCACCAAGCGGTTGATCATCCGCCCCCCAAGCAAAGAGTTCAGTATAAAAAGCTTTACCATTTTTCCAATCTGATGTGCATAACTCTGACCAACAGAAAACCCCATGGGGATGATTTGTTTTTGTTTCGCTCATGGTTCATTCTCCTTAAAAAATATATTTATTAAAGTTAAAGGAGGAAAGCCATTTTAGCCAATTTTATTTGTAGCATCAGCCGTTATTGATCCTGGTAACACAAGGCTTCATTCAATTAATCACAACAGTGAAGCACGATTCAAGTTGAAAATATTGATAATGGTATTAAATAAATGTATAAATACGAATAATTTTTACTACCATCATAAATAGTGATTACATCGTGCCCATGAAATATTATTTACCGTTTTTACTTACTCCTTTAGCAGCACTGGCTAATACTCAAACTGATATTGAACAGATCACAGTATCAACCACTCGTAGCACTGCCCCTGTAAGTACAGTACCTGCGACAATTAACGTGATCAGCGCAGCAGACATTGCAAAGCAATTAGCACATACGCAAGATCTGTCGCAGATCCTTGGTAACTTATTACCGAGTTTTTCACCAAGCAGGCAAAAAATGACCAGTGCAGGTGAAACGCTACGCGGCCGTGAACCGCTTTATATGATTGATGGTGTGCCACAATCAAACCCGCTACGCAATGGCTCTCGTGATGGCAATACCATTGACCCTGCGATGATCGAGCGCATTGAAGTGATCAGCGGTGCCAATGCAATTCAAGGCATGGGCGCCAGTGGCGGTATTATCAATATCATTACCAAAACCCCTGGAGATGATAATCATCAAGTAACGGCCGGATTTAGCGCGCCAACAACCGGTGGTAGTGGTAGCGATAGCCAAAGCTATAAAGCCAGCTACTTATTTAGCCAAGAGCAAGACGATTTAAGCATAGTAGCGGGCGTGTCAGCACGCAGCACTGGTATGTACCGTGATGGCAATGGCGATTTAGTCGGTCTCGATGGCGCTCAAGGTGATACCCAAGACTCAACCAGCCTAGATTTGTTCTTTAAAGCCAAGTACCAATTAGACAGTGAACAAAGCCTACAAGTGATGCTTAACCATTACAAAATTGAAGGGAATGGCGACTATTTAGCAACCAATGGTGATGTAACAAACGGGATCCCGACTGGCGCTGAAAAAGGTGATATCGAAGGAGAAGCGCCGCGTAACCGTGTTACTACTGCCACTGTTGACTATGTACATAACAATATCGCTGGCGGTAGTTTATCACTGCAAGTATTTATGCAGGATTTTGCTGCCATGTACGGCGGTGGTAACTTTGCGACATTCCAAGATCCTGCTTATGGCGATGATATTTTTGATCAATCGCAAAACAAGTCACAAAAGTTCGGTAGCCGCTTAACCTATGCGAAAAATAACCTTGCTGGCAGTGATTTTGATTTAGTTACCGGGCTTGATTTATTAAGCGATGAAACCTATCAAGAACTGGCGCAAACTGGCCGTAACTGGGTTCCAGAAACTAAATTTGATAATGCCGCACCATTTGCACAACTGCGTTTTGATGGCCTTGAAGATTGGACCTTCAACGTCGGCGCTCGCTACGAATACGGTAAGTTAAAGGTAGATGACTTCACCACGCTGGCTTCTTACGGTAGCCAATTTGTTGAAGGGGGTGAGCCAAGCTTTAACGAGTTGCTGGGCAATGTGGGGGTTGTTTATCAAATCACTAAAGATTTACGTTTTTATGCCAGCTACAGCGAAGGCTTTAGCATGGCTGATGTGGGGCGAGTACTGCGTGGTATTAACCAACCGGGTTTATCAGTTGAGAGCTTTTTAAACCTTGAACCAGTAATTTCAGACAACCGTGAAGTCGGCCTTGAATACAACAATGATTTAATTAGTTTTAAAGCCAGTTATTTTGAATCAGACTCTGATTTAGGTTCACGTTTACAAGCAGATGCCGATGGTATTTACAGTGTACAACGTGAACGTACTGAAATATCAGGGGTAGAGGCAAGCTTACAATACTTCCTCAATGACGATACTAGCTTTGGTGCCAATTATGCGGATACCCAAGGTCAATATGATGGTGATGGTGACAATGTTGTAGAAAGTGATTTAGGCGGCAGCAATATCTCACCAACACGCCTTAACTTATTTTGGCAGCAACAGTGGCTCAATAACATCGACAGTCGCTTACAAGTCAATAAGCTATTTGACCGTGACTACAACACCGGTGGTGAATTTACCGGTTACACTACGGTTGATTTATCAGTTAACTATCAAACGCAACAATACGGCGCATTTAGCTTAGGGATTGATAACTTAACCGATAAGTTTTATATCACTTATTATGGCCAAACTAACCCAGCCGCCACCCGTTACTTTGCAGGCACGGGGCGCGTTGCTAGTATAAATTGGCGTTTCGGCTTCTAACAACAGGTTAATCCTTAAAAAGAGCGCTTAAGCGCTCTTTTTAATGACTATGGCCACCGCCTAGCGCTTTACCGCTGGCGTCATAAAAACCCGATGCACCATGCTCTATAAATCCTAAGTTGATCATTTTAGCTAAGAATGGGTCGCCTTCATTATCACCTATATCCGCATAATCGGTGGTTTGATAGCTATCCCAGCGGGCAAATTGTTGCAACACAGCTGCTTTATCAAAACGCACAGTAGCCAAGGTTAATGTTTGTGTTAACTGTGGTTTGCTAATACGCATTGAGCTTACCAGCTTTTTATTGACCAACCATGCAAGCTCAATCTTAGTATCACCTTGCACTAATTGATAATTTTGCAGTTGCTCACACCCTTCGCCCTGCTCACTTTTGAGAGTCATTTTTGCAATAAAATCATCACTCACTAACTGATATTTAGTACTCCAATCTTGCTGAACTTGCACTTCTGTTGGCTGATATTCAATACCACGCTGCTGCGTTTGAAAATAACGAATTGGCCGAATTTGCTGATTACTCAATTGCTGCCACATTTCGACTAACTCACGGCCTTGTTCGGCAACCTGATGCGGTGTTCGCCACAAGGTAAATTGCTCAGTCTGTGCTAGCGTATTGGCTACTGCTTGCTTACTAACCTGATAGTTTGCTTGTACATATTGGTTATCAAGCGCGCACTGTGCAGCACTGGCCAGTGGACTTATTAACACTAAAGATAAGATGATTTTTTTCATTAAATTCTCTTTCCGATGTAATACGGTAGATCACTGTAAAGTGTTTGTTTGGCAAATTAATGACAAAGAGCAACTCAAATGTGAGTTGCTCTTTTTGTTAAGCGTATTTCGCTATCATTGCTTAGTTAGCCACTTTTTGCTCGGCTTGCTTTACTAAATCAGCAGCATAATCCATCACATGGAAAATAAAGCTCTGCTCGTTAGTACCCGTGACCAGATGCGCACCAGGACCACGGGCATAAACACCAACATCTTCACCAGCATGGGTTTCAGATGAAAGAGGCACTAACGCTTCTTGGTGGAAACCAGGGCTTTGCGTGTCAACATCAGTCAAATCAACACGACCCGTTACTGGAGCAAAGTTGTAGCCTGCTTCAGCATCTGTTTCTTCACCTAAATCTCTAAAACCACCACCATTCGTATAACCAACTGTAGTGTATGGCATGTTATCGGCAGCAAGGCTTGGCTCAGTTTCACCAACAGCCACCACTTTACCTAAAATTGGATTACCGCGTTTAGGGTAGCCAGCAATGGTAAATACATGGCTATGATCGGCAGTTACAATAATTAATGTATCTTCGATACTGGTTTTATCAAGCGCCACTTGCACCGCTTTTGACAGTTCAATCGTATCGTTTAACGCGTTATAGGCATTGCCCGCATGGTGAGCATGGTCAATACGCCCAGCTTCAACTGTTAAGAAGAAGCCTTTGTCGTTATTATCTAGTACGTCTAATGCTGTTGCTGTCATCTGTGATAAAGATGGCTCGCCAGCAATATCATTGCTACGGTCAGCTTCATACTGCATGTGGGATTCATTAAACAAACCAAATACTTGCTTAGTATTAATCACATCAATCGCATCAAAACTCGCTTGGTCCATCACATATTGACCAGTTGGATATTGAGCCTGCCATTCTGCAGTTAGGTCGCGACCATCAGTACGATCCCCTTCCACACTACTCACCGCATCAGCAGAGTTAAATGCTGCATCTTTAGGTAAGAAATGACGGCGACCACCGCCCATTACCACTTCGATACCATCAACGTCTATTCCAGCAAAACGTGCTTCTAAGTTCTTTTCAAAATTAACCAGTTGCGAGGCGATATCTTCACAATTTGCAGCCTCAGACTCTGGCATATCAGAAATATCTTCCCAGTTACGGCTCGCCGATTTTGCATAAGTTGCCGCTGGCGTTGCATGGGTAATACGTGCTGTTGAGATAATCCCAGTTGATTTACCTGCAATTTCAGCCAATTCTAATGAAGTAATAAGCTCATGGCCTTTGCCTGATAAACAATTGCCATTAACCACGGCCTCATCAATACCAATAACACCAACATCTGTTTTTACACCCGACGCCATAGCGGTCATGGTGCCGGCTGAGTCAGGTGTTTGTGCATCAACATTGTAGGTTTTAGCAAAACCAGAAAACGGCAGTGTTTCAAAGCTTAACTGATGCTCTTCGCCCATTTTACCTTGTAACTGACCGGCTAAAATACGCGCTGCTGTTACCGTTGAAATGCCCATGCCATCACCAACAAACAGAATGACATTTTTTGCTTTGCCAGACTCTTTAACAATATTAGCGATATTATCTTGGCTAGTAACTAACTTGGTTTGCGCTTCTTTAAACCAAGTATTGGTCGTAAGCGGTGCTAACTGCTGAGCATTTAATGACGTTGCCGGGTCATTACAAGCTACCGTTGAAGCCGTGACTTCATCGGCATCAAGCTCACCATTTTGATTACTGTCTTCACCCGTTTGGGTTTCAATGCCACCATTGATACATTGCTCAGAGCCAACTGCAATGGTATTTTCCACACTCAGTGACTCAATTTTATCGTCATCATCAGAGCAACCCGCCAAGGCAACAACCACGGCAAGAGAGATTAAATTTAATTTTTTCATTATGATCACCATTATTCTTCTATTAGTTCGAGCGCTTGATTGATAATGTGGAAAATCACATTTTGTTCCACCACACCTTGTGCTAACTGCGCGCCAGGTCCCGTTGCGTGTAGTGAAATATCTTCACCAGCGTGGGTTTCTGAGCCCATAGGAACTGTTGCTTCTTGATGAAAGCCTGGTGTTAAAGTATCAATTGCAGACAAATCAACACGTCCTGCAATCGCGGCCTCTAAATATGACGCATCGGCATCGGTTTCATCACCTAAATCTCTAAAGCCTAAGCCATTTGCATAGCCTACCGTGGTATATGGCATACCATCAGCCGCAAGTGTTGCTGTATCACTGCCAACAGCTACAACTTGGCCTAAAATTGGGTTACCGCGTTTTGGATAGCCAGCAATGGTAAATACATGGCTGTGATCGGCTGTAACTAAAATCAGCGTTTCGTTTGGATCGGTATTTTCAACTGCGGCTTTAACCGCATTGGCAAATTCAATGGTGTCATTGAGTGCGTTGTAAGCATTACCCGCGTGGTGGGCGTGATCGATACGACCCGATTCAACCGTTAAGAAAAACCCTTTTTCATTATTC
The DNA here is from genome assembly GCF_011050055.1 of Pseudoalteromonas prydzensis. Classification (GTDB taxonomy): domain Bacteria; phylum Pseudomonadota; class Gammaproteobacteria; order Enterobacterales; family Alteromonadaceae; genus Pseudoalteromonas; species Pseudoalteromonas prydzensis_A. Next base: position 49,051 of record NZ_DRGM01000104.1, read on the forward strand.
TTTAAGATATCAATCGCTTTAGTCGTCATTTGCGTTAATGAAGGTTCACCTGCAATATCATTGCTGCGGTCCGCTTCATATTGCATGTGCGATTCATTAAATAATGCAAATACGCGTTTAGTATCGCCATTTATTGAGTCAAAGCCTGCCTGATCAGTAATGTATTTACCATCACTGTACATTTGCTGCCATTGTGCTGTTAAATCGCGTTCATCGGTGCGGTCACCCTCAACACCACTCACTGCATCAGCAGAATTAAATGCCGCGTCTTTTGGTAAGAAATGACGACGACCACCGCCCATCACCACTTCTAGACCATCAACATCTACACCGGCAAAACGCGCTTCTAAATTCTTTTCAAAATTAACTAACTGTGAGGCGATATCTTCACATCCTGCGGCAACCGCAGCTTCAGGCATATCTGAGACATCTTCCCAATTACGATCTGCCGACTTTGCATAAGTCGCAGCGGGTGTTGCATGGGTGATCCGTGCGGTAGAAATAATACCCGTTGCTAAGCCTTTAATTTCTGCCAGTTCAGTGGTGGTGATCAACTCATTCCCTGCAACTGTGCTGCAATTACCACGTTCGATACTTTCGTTAACCCCAACCACACCGACATCAGTTTTAACACCCGATGCCATTGCTGTCATGGTGCCAGCCGAATCAGGCGTTTGCGCGTCCACGTTATACGTTTTTATTTGCGCGGAGTATGGAAACTCTTCAAAACTCAAAAAGCCTTCTTCACCTAAAGCACCTTGTTGCTGACCGGCAAGAATACGTGCGGCTGTTAACGTTGATACACCCATACCGTCGCCGACAAATAAAATCACGTTTTTTGCTTTTGTTGCTGGTGCGGTATTAGCCATTGCCTGTTTAGCGGTTATTTTGCTTTGTGCAGCGCTATACCAATCACTTTTCATTTGATTATCTGGTAGCACACCTGCATTAGCACCCGCCTAGTATAAACGCTCTGATTATTACTAACTTTCTTGACCATAACGTATCAATGGAACTTAAAAATGAAAATTAATAAAATTGCGTCTGCAATTGGTTTAACACTGGCGTTGTCGGCGGGGGCTAATGCAGGGGTGCTACCAGATAATCAAATGAAAAGTGATTGGTATAGCGCTGCACAAAGCAAAATAA
>NZ_DRGM01000105.1 GCF_011050055.1 Pseudoalteromonas prydzensis
CTACCGTTATTGGGACGAACCAACTCAAGTGTATTTTGATAAATTGCTATACACCTGTGAAAGCTTTGAAAAAAGCTCAATGCGCTGGAATGCAGCGATGGTAGGCGACGTTCATCGTATTTTATGCCGAGGTGGCTTGTTTTTGTACCCACAAGATAAACGCAGTGGTAACGATAACGGAAAAATAAGACTGCTTTATGAAGCAAACCCACTAGCACTTTTAGTTGAAAACGCAGGTGGTAAAGCAACTTCTAGAGGAACGCGTATTTTAGATATTGCGCCAACGAGCTTGCATCAACGCGTGCCTGTTGCTTTGGGCTCAAATGAGCCTGTAGAGTTTTATAATAACGCTATTTTATAAAACAGTACTTAATAAAAAAGGGGCAAAAAAATAGCCCCTTTTTTACTCTTATTTTTCATTCTCTCTGTAAATAATCCTTTCTATACAAACTCACTTCATTTCTTAATTTTCTTATAGTCTTCAAATAAGAATACTTTATATATATTAGATAAATCTGATTTACTTAACCTCATGTAAAAACAATTTTTTTGCTCTAAAGTTATGTTTTTTCGCAGTAATTATACATGATTGAATTCAATTTTTTACTAGGGAAATAGTGTGCGGTTAACTTTATGTTTATTTATTGTTATTTATTTGAGTGGGTGTAGTGGAAAAAGTTATTTTATTATGGTTATATTACCAAGTTGGTTAACAATTTATTTGCAACTCAAATAAATTTGGTAATACACACGTGAATTATTTGGTAACACACACAATAGATAACCAAATAGTAAAACCATAAATTTGGAGAATAGAGCCACCATGAAATTAAAACATTTTGCGCTATGCGCTATTGCAGCAGCAATAGTTGGTTGTGACACAAACTCAAACAATAATGACAACAACTTGGGCTCTATTGCTCTTAGTGGAACAGTTACAAGCGGACAAACATTAACGGCAGAAGTTAGTGACCCTGATGGCATCTCAGGTGACGTGACTTACTATTGGTATGCAGATGGTGAGACAATTGCAGGTGCAAATAGCGCTTCATTTACACTGACTGACGATCAGATAGGCTTACCAATTACTGTTCAAGGGCTTTATACCGATGATGGCGGTATTAATGAATCACATATTACAGAACCAACCGCAGATGTTGCCGCAATCGCATTTCCTGCAAGTTTAACCATTGCGGGTGACGCGCTAGTTGGTTCGCAACTAACAGCCAATGTAGCTGACGAAAACGGTTTTGATGGCGATACAGTAACTTATAAATGGTTTGCTGATGACGTAGAGATTGCAGATGAAGCACTTTCAACGCTCACGTTAACAGACGCACAGTTTGGTACAGTTATTACAGTTAGTGCATCTTTTGAAGATAGCCGCGGGTTTGCTGAATCTGTTACATCTACTGGAACACAAGTTGTAGCACGAACAAATTCAGAAGGCCAAGTTACAATTAGTGGCACGCCAACTGTTGGCAATACATTAACAGCAGAAATTGCAGATACCGATGGAGCAACCGGAGATATAACTTATCAGTGGCTTGCTGATGCACAAGAGATAGTTGGCGAGACAGAAAGTACCTTTACAGTTGATGCATCACTTTTAGGTCAAAAGATAAGTGTTCAAGTTGCTTATACAGATGATAATGGATTTATCGAGGATAATACGTCTGAGGAAACAATTGCTGTTTCTGCTGTTGCGGTTGACGAAGCCGGTAGCGTCGCAATTATTGGCGTAGCACCTTATTTGACAAGTGGCGAGTTAACAGCTGAGATAACTGATAACAATGGTGTTGAAGAGGCAAACGTTACTTATACTTGGTCTGCTGATGGCGTTGAAGTAGCCGACAGTAATAGTAAAACATTTACACCAGCTGCTTACGCTGGCTCAATAATGTCGGTAAAAGCTACGTATACGGATAACGATGGCTTTGCGAGTGAGGTTACAAACTCACTTGATACATTGGTTTACACACAATTAGTTAGTAACCCTGAAGCACTCCTTGGTGCTTTAAGCGGCGGTTTAGCTGATGGTGATTTTATTGGCTTAAACACCGGTGTTTATGCTGATATGGATGCAATTTTATTAACCAGTGCAGTAACGCTTCGCGCTGTAGAAGGTCAAACTCCTGTACTTAGCGGTGAAGTATGTGTACATGTAGCTGCTGGAGTAGATGGCGCTGGATTAACAGGGCTTACCTTTAAGAATATAGATACTAAAGCGGGTGCATTTTGTGAAGCCGAAGAAGATGCTGTTATTTACTCAGAAGGCGATAACTTTACTTTTTCGCAAAACACAATAGATGGCGATGAAGCAACGCTAAACAACTCTACTTATCATTGGTTAATGCTAAAAGGTAAAGGCGCTTTAATCGAACGTAATACATTTTCTAATCGTAATTTTGCTGAAAATGGCTCCGTGATTAAAATGGCATCTGCAAGCTCGGATCACGTTATCGAATATAACTTGTTTAGTGGCACTAGTAGCAATCCAAACTTTGATAACTCTAGCTTACATTTAATTAATGTTGGCAGTACTACAGGCTCGGACGCAGCAGAGAACACTAATTTTACTATTCAATACAACCGAGTAGAAAACTTTGTAACGGGTCGTCGTTTAATGCGAGTGCAAACATCGGGTGCAACCATCAAAGGCAATACAATTGTAAATCCTAATGGTGGTATTTCACTAGAAGATGGTGGCTTCAACAGTGTTACAGATAACGTTATTATCCGAACTACCGATATTGCAAGCTCTGATGACCGCCCAGCGGGTATATTAATTACACCACTTGGTCACACCGTAAGTAACAACTACATTGCAGGTATTCGTTCGGGTAATAAAGAAGCGGGCGGTATTGTATTTACAGCTAACCCATTTTCTCAAGCTGACGGCGGTGTGCCAAACTCGGGTAACCAAGCTGTGCTTGATAGTGCTGGTGACTTTACACTAAATGTAACAAATAATACGGTTTTGAACTCACAGCAGCCTATCGTATTTAGTACTGAAATAGGTTCGCGTGCCCCCGTTAGTGACTGTGATGATCTAACAGCCGCTGATACACCAGTGCTTTATGGTTTAACTAAAAACGCATTTAAAATAACCTTTAATGGTAATTTAATCGCTAATGGTTTAGGTGATCAAACAGACGAAGGCACAATAAATAGCAGTGCTACAACTCAAGGCTTATTTTACCCAAATACACTTGAAAGTGACCATGCTTTTGAATATGACTGTGACTTAATTAATCATGATAGTTCGGTGCTAAGTAACAACTTTGGTTATATGGATAGTCGAGTATCAGGCGATGCAAGCGGGGACTGGGTTGAAATTAGAAAACTAAACGGTAATGGCGCATTCGATACTGATGGTGCAATTGACCAAGACCCAGCAACGAATGGTAAAGAAGTGCTTGAGTACGTTACAGCAACAAGTACGTTATTAGAAACTGACCCTGCAGGCCTTCAGGCAGAGGCGGGTGCTAAAGGGCTGCATTATATTCAATCATCTGAAGTAGGTGTTGGATCTACATGGGAAATCCAAAACGATTAAATAACCAATTAATCAGTTAACTTTTAAAAGCCCCAAATTTGGGGCTTTTTTATTGTTTATACTTTTCAACACACTTTAATTTAGCCTACATAACTCATTTATGGACTAGTTTAGAGGTGTTTATATTCTAGTAAAAAACCTGCCTGACCTGCTGGTAATGCCGTTATGTAAAAATTGGTATACCTTATGGTAATATTAAAACGCTAAATTGGTTGATCATATGACTGCGTTTGAGTATATTAAAGTCAAAGGTCACATAAAATATACATAAGCATAACAAGCTAACACACTAAAATCACACAACAACAACCAGCGGAGAATTCAAATGTCGTTGAAGTCACGAGATAGCAATAATTCTACAACAGGGCAGTTTGCAATGCGCCCAGTTGCAAAATGGGTAAGAACAGCGGTCATCGCAGGTATGGCAAGTTCTTGCGTATTTACAGCAAGCGCACAAGAAGATCAGGGAAAAGCGACAGAAGTTGAAGAAGAC
>NZ_DRGM01000106.1 GCF_011050055.1 Pseudoalteromonas prydzensis
GATGTAGGCGGTGGTTTAGCCGTTGATTATGATGGCACGCGCAGCCAATCTCATAACTCAATGAACTACAGCTTAGCTGAGTATGCAAATAATATTGTTTACACCATAGGTGATATTTGTAAGCAGTATGAGCAACCGTTCCCGACCATTATTTCTGAGTCTGGGCGTGCATTAACAGCGCATCATGCCGTACTTATCTCTAATGTAATTGGCACGGAAAGTTACGAGCCGGAAGAAATTCAAGCACCAGCAGATGACGCCCCATTATTGCTTAATAACATGTGGCTATCGTGGCAGCAATTACATGTACTGACCGATGACCGTGCATTAATTGAGATTTATCATGATAGCCAAGGTGACTTAGCCGAAGCACATAACCAGTTTGCGATGGGATTATTAGATTTAACTCAACGGGCATGGGCAGAGCAAATTAATTTACGTGTATGTTATGAGCTTAACAAACACATGGATAATAAAAACCGTTTTCATCGCCCAATCATCGATGAACTCAATGCGCGGTTAGCGGATAAGTTTTTTGTTAACTTCTCACTGTTTCAGTCATTGCCTGATGCGTGGGGAATTGACCAAGTGTTTCCGGTATTGCCATTAAGTGGCTTAACGGAAGCACCGCAACGACGTGCGGTATTATTAGATATTACTTGTGACTCGGATGGTGCGCTTGATCATTATGTTGATGGTCAAGGTATTGAAAGCACTTTACCGGTGCCAGCATTTAGTGCTGAGAAACCGTATTTAATGGGCTTTTTCTTAGTGGGGGCGTATCAAGAGATTTTAGGTGATATGCACAACCTATTCGGTGATACCCACAGTGCGATGATCAGCATGGATGAGCACGGCGAGGCGAGTATCGTAGAAATTAATCAAGGTGACACAGTGGCAGATATGATGCGCTATGTGCACTTAGATGTTGAAGGTTTTCAATCTTCATATGCACAGCTGGTGGCTGCAAAATTACCACCGGCTGAGCAACAAAGTGTGCTTGATGAATTACAAGCGGGTTTAGACGGTTATACTTATTTAGAAGAGCTTTAATATGACCACTTTGTTTGATCACCCTGATCACTCATTGTATTCCAATGGCATGACGTTTTTACGTCAGCCAATGGTACAAAATATCACGGATATCAATGGCGATGTTGTGGTGCTGGGTTTGCCATTTGATATGGCAACCTCGGGACGTCCAGGTGCACGGTTAGGCCCTGATGCTATTCGCCGTGCATCAGTGCATTTAGCATGGGAAGAAACAAAATACCCGTGGACGTTTAAATTGTTTGAGCGTTTAAAAGTAGCGGATGCGGGGGATTTTACTTACCCTGTCGGTGACGCTGAATATTTTACTGCTAAGCTTGAGCAAGCCGCGGGCAATATTTTAAGCCAAGGTAAAGCGATTTTAGGTTTAGGGGGCGACCACTTTGTAACCTTACCTTTACTACGTGCGCACGCTAAACGCTTTGGTAAAATGGCCTTGGTGCATTTTGATGCCCACACAGACACTTACAGTAATGGCTCACGCTACGACCATGGCACCATGTTTTATCATGCGCCGAAGGAAGGACTGATTGACGTTGATCACAGCATCCAAATTGGTATTCGTACTGATTTTGATCAAAGCAAACACGAGTTTGCAGTGATTGATGCAATGGCAGCCAATGATTTATCGGCGCAAACCATTGCTGAGCAAATTTTAGCCCGAGTAGGTGATTTGCCGGTATACGTAACCTTTGATATAGATTGCTTAGATCCGGCGTTTGCTCCTGGTACTGGTACACCCGTATGTGGTGGCTTAACATCAGATAAAGTACTTAAGATATTACGTGCCCTCAAAGGTATTAATATGATTGGTATGGACGTGGTTGAAGTATCACCTTCGTATGATCAAAGTGAATTAACTGCGATTGCCGCAGCAACCATTGCCAGTGAACTACTGCATTTATGGGCATTAAAGCATAAATATTAATATGCATTAATGCAGACTAAAAAAGCGCCAATTAGGCGCTTTTTTTAATCCAGCAAATTATGGAAATTTCATATTATGCTTTTTTGCATAGAGCAAACAAACAGGTATCTCGATAATTAAGTAAGTTAGCAAGGTAAACCAAAACCAATTCAACTTAAATCCTAACCAGTTGAATTCAATGCTGGAGTTGTAATATAAGCTCGCAGCGATAAACAAAGTTACGGCCGTTGCAAACACATCTTGCATCGATACTCTTTTAAAGTCATTGCCCGCAAAGCGTGGGTAAATAAAACCATACCCTAACGCAATCACGGTAGCGGCTAAGACGATTAACGTTAACTCCGGTGTCATTGGGGCTGATATTGCCTTGCATGTGTAATTCGCTCTTGAGAGCTTGGGTGTGTTGATAAGTATTTTAACCAACTATCATCAAGTTTAGCCTTTTCAGCTAAGCTTGTTTGCAGTGCTTCAATCGCATCGGCAAAATCATGATTAGAGTAACCCAACTCAATTAATTTTTCGATGGCATACTGATCTGCTTCGCGTTCCATATCTCGTGAAAATGCTTGCTGTAAAAACGACGAGCCAGAGCCAAGTACCACTTCTGTAATACCCTCTAAGTCACCAAAAATAACAGCGAGAACGATGCTGCTGGCTGCTGCTTGGGCAGTTAGGCGAATGCCATGATGATACTCAACATGACCAATTTCATGCAATAAAATTGCCCGCAGCGCGTCCGGCTTATCATTAAGTAAAGTAACCAGTTCATCAGTAACAACAACGCGGCCATGTGGCAGTGCAAACGCATTAGCCGACAGGTAGTCCGATTGATAAAATGACAGTCTAAATTTAGTTGTATCTAAATTCAGCTTATTGAGTATGGTTTGCCATTGTAATTGCAGTGCCGCTTGTTTGTCTTCACTGAGCATTGATGGCTCTAAAGCAACTTTCTCAATCACAGTGAGAGCTTGTTCACCCATATTTTCAACGGTGTTAGGTGAGGCCAAGCTTACGCTATACACCGCGATGGCAGGGATGCCTCGGTATAAAATAAACCAAAGTAGCAATGGTGTTAGGATAATTGACAGTAAAATAAGCGCTTTATTTTTCTCTAAGCGTTCAGTAAGGCCTTGTTTATCAGCCGCAAACGGCCAACGGAAATGGATATCTTGAGGTACAAAGCGACCACCTTCAGAAAAGCTGATTGCGGATGCAATGCCCGGCAGTGGACTCTCTAACTGGCAGTTAACTAGTGCGGAACACAGTAAAAGCTGTTGTTGAGCACCGATAAGCTGCACATGTTCGTCAGTGACAATGGCGCTGCATTGTTGATGTTGGCTGCTATTAGGGTAGTAATAGCAGCCTATGATGGCAGAATTACTCATCAAGTAAGCGAAATATCAATATCGAACACATTTGCCGCTTCTTCAGCGAATGATGACTGCTGCTGTTGTGCAGTATCAATAATTGCAAGGGCACCAGTATAAACGGTTACCTCTGTTGCTTTAGCGAGTAGGCGAGCTTTACGTATTTTTGCCCACGGGTAAGCCATCCCCAAACTAAAGATGATAGCCAGCGCATTGGTAAATAAAAGTATGCCGTAGTCAACTGCCTTTAAATCAGATTTAAAGCTAGCAACATCGTCAAATTCACTGCTGTTAAAAATATGATTGCGAATAATTGATTGATAAACCGCACTAATCAATGTCAGAAATGCAATATAGAAGGCTATGATTAACACGGGAAATAAAATTGTCGAGACATTTAAGTTATCTGAGTCAATATTACCTAAACCCATCGCAACACCACTAATACCTACAAATATACCAAAAATGACCAAACCTGCGATTGCAACTCCAATTGTAATGAGTGCAGCCATATAATAGGTTTCCCCTTTGAGGTTCACATTGATGGCTTTATTACCGTAGCTGATGTTTTCATGTAAATATTGATCCATACGTTTTAACGCGTAAGGCAGTAATAAATACAATGTGAACACACTGGCAATAGGCAATAGTACAAAGTTAATTAATGCATCGCCGTAGTTGCCAGAAAACGCAAAGCGTACGTTACGATGACGGGTCATACGCATATTAAAACGCAGGCCTTGATTGATGATCCAAGGCATAGCAAATAAAAAGCCTAGTGCGAATAACAGCCCAATTAATGGTAATAGCTGTACTACAAGGCTGTAAATTACAAATACCACCACCGCTAAAATACGCCCTTTGAGGATCTGTATCGGGGTTGCTAAATAATCAAAGCTGTGGCCGTCAATACGGGTGTTGCTATAAAAATAGCGATAGGTGCGTACTTTTGCCCATGCTGAATAAATGCCGAGGGTTAAAATACTGAGCAGAATATTGACTATCCAAATGCCAAAGAATTCGCCAGCTTGACCGCCAAATTGTACTCTGCCTTGAAAAATAGTTGAGTTAGTTGCTGTTGTGGGTGATTCAGTTGAATGTATGGTGGGTTCCATGTTATTTCCAGTTCCTTTTATGAAGTAGCAAAAGTTACTAAAAAAACACCTTTTAATCAATCATAATCAACAGTAACAACTGATTTAACGCGCTAAAGATTGAGTTTTCAATTTTAGAACTTCCTGTTATATCTGTTATACTCACGGCGTCATTTTATGAGGCTGTTATGATTTCAAAAAACCAACTCAAGTTAATTCGCGCATTAGGTCAAAAAAAGTACCGAAAGCAACATAATCAATACCTTGTGCAAGGTGAAAAAAACGTACTTGAGTTATTGGCAAGTGGCTTAGCGATAGTTGATGTATTTGCGACAGCTGCTTTTATAGCACAGTTCCAAGCACAATTTACCCATGTCACTATGGTAGAAGCGGACGAAGACAGCCTAACTAAAGCTAGTACCTTAGTGTCAAACAATGCGGCAATTGCGGTTGTTGCTATGCCAACGATTGCCTTACCAAACCCAGAAGGGTTAATGTTAGCGCTGGATGGGGTATCCGATCCTGGTAATTTAGGGACTATTATTCGTGTTGCAGATTGGTATGGTATCAAGCACATTGTTACAAGCTTAGACAGTGCTGATCCATATAATCCAAAAACCATCAGTGCCACAATGGGCTCGTTTGTGCGTGTTGCAGTCAGCCAAGTTGATTTACCTGCTTATTTAAATGATCTTGATTTACCCATATATGGCGCGTTTTTAGCAGGCGAAAACTTGCATCAAGCAACATTAGCGCAATCTGGCGTATTACTAATGGGCAGTGAATCTCATGGTATTCGTGCTGAATGTGCAGCGTTGGTTACAAATAAAATCACCATCCCGGCATTTGGCGCAGCAGAATCACTCAATGTTGCTATGGCAACGGGAATTATTTTAGATAATTTTAAACGCCAAGCTTAACCTTTTGCGCCAAACTGGGTTAAATTAACATCAAGCAGATAACAATAATAATCGGTAAACCAATTAGATGCGTTTAAGCACCATAAAATTAGCGGGCTTTAAATCCTTTGTAGAGCCCACTAAAATTCCATTCCCCGATCAAATGACCTGTGTTGTTGGCCCGAACGGCTGCGGCAAGTCTAATGTGATTGATGCGGTGCGCTGGGTGCTTGGTGAAAGTTCGGCAAAAAACCTGCGTGGCGATGCCATGACCGATGTTATTTTTAATGGCTCTACCAATCGCAAACCGATATCGCAAGCCTCTGTTGAACTGATTTTTGATAACACCCAAGGGCATTTACCAAATACCTTTGCCGATCGCAATCAAGTGGCCATTAAACGTTTAGTGACGCGTGATGGGCAATCGTTGTATTTTCTCAATGGCAGTAAGTGTCGTAAGCGCGATATCACCGATATATTTTTAGGCACCGGCCTTGGTCCGCGTAGTTATGCGATTATTGAGCAAGGCATGATCTCACGCTTGATTGAAAGCAAACCTGCTGATCTACGCGTGTTTTTAGAAGAAGCAGCGGGTGTTTCAAAGTACAAAGAGCGCCGCCGTGAAACGCAAACCCGGATCAAAAGTACCCGCGAAAACCTTGAGCGCTTACTCGATGTTCGCCAAGAGCTGCAAGCACAAGTTGATAAACTGGCAGTACAGTCAGTTGAAGCAAAAAAATACCGCGAACTAAAAGCGCAAGAGCGCACCCTCAAAGGTCAACTTGCTGTACTGAAATGGCAAAAATTACATCAGCAGCAAGTGACTAAAGCCGACAAAATGGCCCAGTTAAATGAGCAAATTAGCTTCTTTAAAACCGCCCATTCAGGTCATGACGATGTACTAGCAAGCCTTGAAAACCAAGTACAACACCAGCTTGAAAAACTCAATGATGCGCAGCAAGCTCAACACAAAACGCACACCGAACTTACCCGTGCTGAGCAACAACAAATTAGTTTAAAGCAGCAACAGCAAGCGTTTAATCATAATTTGCTTAAACAGCAGCAGTTGCAACTGCAAAATCAGCAGCTACAACGCCAGCAGAAAGATCACACTGATGAGCAGCAAAATGCCTTACAAGAAGCGATTCAACATACTTTAATATGCACAGAGCAAGTTACTGAAATGGCAGAAACAGTTGCTCAGCTACACACTGAAAAAGAGCAAAATGGTGCTGATAGGCAAGCTATTAATGAGCAGTTTCAAACTATTAATGCGCAATATAGCCAGCAACAGAATATCGCTGATCAATATACACAAAATTTACAGTACATTGAAAATCAGCAAACTGCATTGCTAAGTGAATCAGCGGAACTTGCCGATAACCCAATTGCACAGCAGGTAACCCAGCAACAACAATTAATGCAGTCGTTAACCCAAGAGCTTGCGGCAAAACAAAGCGCATTAAACAAAGTTCAGAGCAATGTGCAGCAAGCGCAAACAGTTTTACGTAGTAGCCAAGATACCCATCAACTGCTAACACAGCAACACAACGAAAATAAAGCTAAAATAGCGGGTTTGAATGCAATGCTCGGGGATACTAAAGAGCAAACTGATGGCAATCTGTTAGCACAATTAGTGGTGCGTAACGGCTATGAACATTTAGTAGAGCAGGCGTTACAAGGGCTTGAACAATTGAATGTAACCGCAGTGGCAACCCCTAACGGAATATGGCCAACAGTTGAGACTGCACCTGAAGGTTCATTGGCGACATTTATAGAGCAAGGAGTTTACCCTGATTTATTGCATCGAATTAAGTATAAAGATGATTTTAATCATAATGATTTAGTGGATCAGTATTGGCTTGCAGTAATAGATCGCGAGGGTAATATTCATGGCCGCAATTGGCAGCAACAAGCCAGTAAAAGTGCAGAAAACTCCTTGCTGATCAAACATAAACAGTTGTTAGAGGCTACGCAGTTAACAGCACAGCTCAGTGTCGAACTAGCTATACAAAGCAATAAGCTTACGACGCAACAGCAAGTATGCGAACAACTGCATGCCCAACGCGAAGAATTAAAAGCAGCGGTACATCAGCTTGCGCAACAAGTGGCTTCGGGCAGTACTCGTCGCGATATGCTTAAAGAGCAGTTGCAGCAATTTCAAAATCAGCAGCACAAGTTACAAACCAAGCTCGCGCAATTAAATGTTGAACACACCAGTATTGAAAATAAATTAACTGCACAACAGCAGCATATAGCTCAGCTGGCAAAACAGCGTGATGAAATAACTGACAGGCTAAATACTGCGCAATTGCAGCAACAGCAAAGTGATGAGCAATTTAAGCACGCTAATGCTCAGTTAGAGCAATATAAAACACGTGCTCATCAAGCAACGCTTAACGAGCAAAAAGCGCGCAGTGAATGCCAGCTTAGCGACACTAAGTTACAACACGCCGTTACTGCTTGTGAGTCAGCACGCGAAGCTGTAATGGACTTAACGGCGCAAATTGAAGAGCTCGTTATGCCGTTAGAAGAGGTGGCAGAGCAAATATTACGCTTGTTAGAGCAAAATCAACAAACTGACATTGAACTCAAAAATTTGCAAACAGCATTGAGTGAAGCTAAAACAGCACTTACTGATAAACAAACTGCGCTTAAAGCTTCACAAGCTGAAATGGGGCTGTTACAAGAGCAATTACAACAACATGCTCTTGAAGAACAAAGTTTATTAGTAAAAGCACAAGCGGCACTAGAGCCGCTTGATGAATTGCAGCAAAACTTAAAAGAAGTGTTGGCGCAGCTCCCCGAAAATGCCAACATAAATACTTACCAAGGGCAGCTTAATAAAGCCGTGCAGAGTTTAGGTGAGTTGGGGGCCGTAAATTTAGCGGCGATTGATGAATTTGAACAAGCGCAGCAACGTAGCCAGTATTTAGACGCCCAAGTAGAAGACTTAACTAAAGCGTTAACAACACTCGAAGGCGCCATTGGTAAAATTGATCGCGAAACTAAAACGCGCTTTAAAGCGACCTTTGATCAGGTCAATCTCGATTTTGCTCAGTTGTTTCCAAAAGTATTTGGCGGCGGCAGTGCCTATCTTGAATTAACCAGTGATGACTTATTGGAAAGTGGTGTTAGTATAATGGCACGCCCGCCGGGCAAGAAAAATTCAACAATTCACCTTTTAAGTGGTGGAGAAAAAGCGCTGACCGCATTATCATTAGTGTTTTCAATATTCAGGCTCAATCCAGCTCCGTTCTGTATGCTGGATGAAGTAGATGCTCCATTGGATGATGCGAATGTTGGACGTTTTTGCCGATTAGTTGAAGAAATGTCACAATCGGTGCAATTTATTTATATCAGTCATAATAAAATTGCCATGGAAATGGCAGGAAGATTGACGGGTGTAACAATGGCTGAGCCAGGCGTTTCGCGTGTGGTCGCTGTCGATATTGAACAAGCGGTGCAAATGGCACACGCATAATTATTAATATTTGAGTAAATAGATAATAAAAGGTGAGGGGATGGCCGAACAATTAAGATGGGTTTTAATCATTATCAGTGTCGTAGTCATTGGTGGATTATTAATACATGGCCTATGGTCAGTGCGTAAAAAAGATGCACCAACTGCGACAAATGACGAGCGGGTTGAGCCTGCAGATCATCGAGCAGCTGTTGAACGTCAAAGCGCACCTGAGCCTGTTTCTCATATTGAGCGTGATGAACCGCAGTTTGGCGATTTAAGCTTTAGTGCTGATGAAAAGCAGCAGCCCCAGGCTAATTCATTTGCACAGTCAGAGCAGGAAACAGGTTCTGATGTTGATGACGTTGCAACAGCAGCTGAGTCAAGTGATGAAGTGGTAACTGAGCAAGAGCCTGAGCAACCAGTAGCCAGTGATTTTATCATTGTCCATATTCAAATGCCTGAAGGCTTGAATATGGAAGGCAGTAAATTATTGCCAGCCGTTAACACGCTGGGTTTTAAATATTCAGAAGAAGGCTTTTTTAATCGCCATTTAGATCCTGCCGGCCACGGTCCAGTGCTATTTCGTTTAGTAAATATGTACAACCCAGGCACGTTTGATATTGATAATATGGAACAATTTAGCACTGCAGGGGTTAGTTTGTTTATGACCCTACCGTGTGACGGTGATGGCCTTGCCGCATTTAACATGTTGCACAGTGCCGCTAAAAAGTTAGCCGATGAGTTTGGCGCAACTATTTTAGATTCACAGCGTGAAGAAATGACCGTTGATAGCGTGCGTGAGTATGTTGAAAAAGTGAGACGTTTTTCAGTTTAATCATTTGCTATAAAAAGTAACTAGTTAAGAATTTTATAAGCCACTTGGCGATGACTCGTTTAAGTGGCTTTTTTTATGTTTTTTGAGGTCAGTATGTCCACTTTAGTGTTAGCGCAAATTACGCAGCTTCGTCAACAGTTAGAAGATCATAACCACAACTATTATGTGCTTGATAACCCGAGCATTCCGGACGCCGAATATGATCGACTGTTACGTGAGTTAAGTGCGCTTGAGACGGATAATCCAGAGTATATGAGCGCCGACTCTCCGACCCAAAAAGTCGGCGGAGCAGCACTTGCTAAATTTGAGCAAGTAACACATCAAGTCCCTATGTTGTCGTTAGATAACGCGTTTGGTGAAGAAGAATTCAGTGCCTTTAATCGTCGCATTAAAGAACGGTTGATGGACAATAAAGAACTTACCTTTTGCTGCGAACCAAAACTTGATGGCCTCGCTGTATCGATTTTGTACCGCAATGGCGTACTCGTGCAGGCAGCAACCCGCGGCGATGGCTACACTGGGGAAAATATTACCACCAACGTGAAAACAATTCGTAACGTGCCGCTAAAGTTACGCGGTGATGATTTCCCCGAGGAAATTGAAATTCGCGGTGAGGTGTTCATGGACAGCGCTGGATTTGACAAACTTAATGCTGATGCCGAAAAACGCGGCGAAAAAGTGTTTGTTAATCCTCGTAATGCCGCAGCAGGCAGCTTGCGTCAGCTCGATTCAAAAATCACAGCCAAGCGGCCGTTGATGTTTTATGCCTACAGTATTGGTGTTGTTACCAATGGTGAATTACCGAGTGACCATTATCAACAGTTAGCTAAGTTAACGGATTGGGGCTTGCCACTTTGCCCAGAAACAAAATTAGTTGAAGGTCAGCAAGCTGCGCTTGATTATTATCACGATATTCTTGAGC
>NZ_DRGM01000107.1 GCF_011050055.1 Pseudoalteromonas prydzensis
CAATATTGGTCAGGCATCACTCGGTGATGAGCTAAATATTGAGGTTGATCAACAAACCTATACCATTATTAATACTGTCGAAAACTACTTACGCCAACAGTCATCACAGTAATCTTTAGCTAAAATATTTGCTCGTCATCGCTGTCTATATGTAACTCCACTTTACTATTAGCATAGTCGATATGCATGTTAAAGTGGATTGGGTTACAGCATGCGCTGCAGTCTTCGAAGTAATCTTGATCGCCATCGCTGGCATCAAGGGTAATGTGAATGTGGTGGCCGCAGTGTGGGCAACTGATCCGTTGTGAGAGATGATTTTGCATAAATGATCCAACCTTACAAAGCAGAGCTAATAAAGCATGACTATTTATAGTGTCGGATAAATTGTTATGCTCCACAGAGTTGTACGCAACGCCCGCTATTACTGGGTTTGTGCAATGTTAGGCGATACCTAAATATAGTCTGCTTTAGCCATTTATGACATCAATTTGACAATAAAAATCGCCTTATTTCAGCAGTCGTTCTATTTGTTGTTTAGCTTCAGTAAGATAGTGCCCTGCAAAAATATTGGCGTGATTTAAAATAGGATAGAGCTGGTAAATTAATTTGCGTTGTTCATAGCCTTGGCTAAGTGGATAGTGTTTATTGTAGGCAATGTAAAATGCATCCGGAAGCGGGGCAAATAACTCACTCATAGCAATATCGACTTCCCGATCACCATAATAACAGCTGGGATCAAAGATGCTGGGCACACTGTGAATAAACCCCATATTGCCACGCCAAAAATCGCCATGTAACAATGATGGTTGCACGCTATGACTGTGTAACATGTCTTTTATAAATGCGACAAAGTAATCTTTATCTACCAACTCAATGCCTTTTTCATGCAGTAATTGCAGCTGCCAGCCAATCCGCTCTTCAGCAAAAAATATATTCCATTTTTTATGCCAACGATTGGGCTGAGCGGTAGGGCCAATAAAATTATCGTGATCAAAGCCAAACATGGCCTGACGATGTTTTAGGTGTAGGCAGGCAAGGTGGCTGCCCATAATATGCCAATTACTATGAGGTTGCTGATCCAGTTCAAGCCATTCTAAAACAATAAATGAAAACTCAATACTCGCGCCGGTAGTGATACAATCTGGCACCATAAATAAGCTCTCTTTGATAAGCAGCTGTAAATTGTGGGCTTCGCTTTCAAATCGTTCTAGGTCATTACGATGCGCAACTTTAACAAAGTATTGATGAGTACCATCGCTTATTTGAAATAGTTTATCGCTATTTGGACTTTGCAGTTGGCGTTTACTGGTGTGCTTAAAGTCAAAATGCATAGCTTGGCTGATTTGTTCGTTAACCGTATTCCACATAGCATTGTTCACCTTTTATACAGATAACTAAACTATGGCAAAAAGTAGTTAAATAAACAAACTCTTGAGAGTAAAATTCATGTTTTAGCAGTGCATGCTCAGCTTTATACAATAACCCAACTGGAGGAAGAATGAATAAAAGCCTTGTTACTAATGTGATTGCGGGAGTTTTAGTGGTTACTGGTTTTTTATTTAACCAAGCAATTGTGCTGTCAATCGGCTTATTTGCACTTTCTGGTGCGGTGACTAATTTACTTGCGGTGCATATGTTATTTGAAAAAGTGCCCTTATTGTATGGCTCCGGTGTGATCCAATTGAAATTTGCAGGGTTTAAAGTCGCGATTAAAAATCTTATTTTAACTGAGTTCTTTTCAGAGCAAAAAATATCGCAATTACTCGGCAATAAAGCCATGGATATTGATTTGCAACCAGTGATCAGCGAAGTGGACTTAAACCCCGCATTTGACACGCTTTTAGATGTGATAGAACACTCTCAATTTGGCAGTATGTTAGCCATGTTTGGTGGCAGCGCTGCGGTGGAGCCAATGCGTGAATCTTTTATAGAAAAAATGCGTGATTCACTCATTGCCATGAGCCAAACTGATGAATTTAAGACGCTAGTCAATAGCAAGCTTACCCAGACCAGTCTGGCAAGTGATTCACTGTTTACAACGGTGTCAGGTCTAGTCGATGAGCGTTTAGATGAACTGACGCCAAAAATGGTGAAGGATATTATACAAACCATGATCAGAGAGCATTTAGGATGGCTTGTGGTATGGGGTGGTGTGTTTGGTGGTTTATTTGGTCTTGTGGCGGCAATCATTTAATTTATTTTTAGGTCGCTAATTTAAGCTGGCCAACTACTCGCCAGCTTAAATTAATCGTATTTTTAGCATATTATTTAGAACCTGCAACAACCATAATAGTTTGTTGGTTTAATTTCGCTAAGTCTTGAATTGAAGTATCAATAGTGGTTTCAATGCCCAAGTACTTTGCCGTTTTATCAAAACCGTAAGTACCAGCAAATTTTGCTATGTTCATGTTGTTACAGTGTAGTTTATCGGCCGTGGTGTTTTTATTAATACGTAAATCTTTCATTGTTGCATAAAGTTGCAATGGTTTATTTGATACCACGGCCATACAAAGCTGTGTGCCTGGGCTGTTATCAGCCGCTACAAATTGTGCTGCCTCTGTATTGGTTGTAGTCAATGCCGCAGTGCCTAAAAGTAATGTTGTACAAAGTGTCGTCGTTAAAGTATTCATCATCATTCTCCAGTGGTTTGGGGGTGTTGTCCTGTTGACGAATTCATTATTAGCTATATTTTTAATTAAAGCTGTAAATCAAAATCGACAAGATGTAACACTGTATGTGAATGTGTCATTTTAAATTTAACTAATTGATAATTAATGAATTGATATGTGTATTTTGACATATTTAAAGATATTTATTTTTCACTTTTTTCATTGATTTTGGTTGTTTTTCAATCTGTTTTCATTGGTTTTACATGCTATTTACTTTAGAGTAAATACACTTTGTGCTGCTGCATTGCTGACATATTTTTTAACCCTGTTATGATCGCCTTGATTATAAACATACCTGTCTATTAGGAGACTCTGTGAGTAAAACATTGGCGAGTTATTATCAGCAAGCTTACGCCTGTGAACAGCATAATTTTAATCGTTGCTTTTATTGTGGCTGTGAAGCGACTGAGCGCGATCATTGCCCGCCATTACATATGCTACAAAGCATTATTGATTTAGGTGAAGAGGCCGAGTTTATAAGTATTCCAGCCTGTTATGAGTGTCATGCGATATTACATAACGAGCGTTTAATGACCATTGATGAACGCTTTACGAAATTAAAAAACAAACTTGGTAGTAAATACGCAAAACCATTACGCGTTTACAACATGTGGCATGAGAATGAACTTAGCGATATGAGTGATGAGTTTGCGCATAGTATTAAAGCAGGCATGGTATTGGGTAAAGAAGCCGCAGAGCGTTTAGCGTTTAGTGGTTTTAGCTATGCAACAGAAGAAGCGAAAGTAACAGTACGTGAAAAAACCGCTGAGTTTGATGTTGAAGGCGTCATTTTTACTGACTTTAAAGAAGCATTAAATCATTGTATTGGTGTATTAAAAGTACAAAAAAGTGATTTTTACAAAATATTAGTAGAAGATTATCAAGGTGATTTTAATAAAGCGCTGAGTCAGTATCGTCATCGTCACGATAAAGTAACAGCAGCGAAAGACGGTAATTGTTTAATTAAAGACTTTGCAAAATTGCATAAACAAAATTCAGATTTTGTAACGCGTACTGTTAAGCACTTTATTACTAAAGATCCCAGTCTAACTACTGAAGCGGCACTAGAACAGTTATATAACAATTATATTAAGAAATAACCTAGTAAATTACGTTCATCTCGTATAAATGCAGATTTGGCTTATTTTTTAGCTTTATAGAATGTATTTATATACAGTAACAAAAAAATAACAGGGATTAACATGATGCAAAAATTTGCTCCATCATTGTTGGTTGTTGCTCTTGGCGTCGCTTTAGCGGGTTGCCAGGATAATGGCCCGCAAGACGAAAAAGTAACAATTAATAAAAACCCGTACCCAAGTACCTATAAAGCACTTAAATCAACGACAACCTTGATCACTAATGCAACCGTTTTAACGGGCACTGGCGAGCGTTTAGAAGAAGCTGATGTATTGCTCGTAGATGGTAAAGTGCAACAAGTGGGTAAAGACCTAAGTGCGCAAGCTGATTTGACTATAGATGCGCAAGGCAAATGGGTAACACCAGGGTTAATAGATGTGCATTCACACTTAGGTGCTTATCCAAGTCCGTCAGTAGAATCTCACCAAGATGGTAATGAGATGACCAGCCCAAACACTGCCGAAGTATGGGTTGAGCACTCTGTTTGGCCACAAGACCCAGGTTTTAATCGCGCTCGCGAAGGTGGCATCACGTCATTACAAATTTTACCTGGTTCAGCGAATTTATTTGGTGGCCGTGGGGTTACTTTAAAAAATGTCCCATCGCACACTATGCAAGGTATGAAATTTCCTGATGCACCGTACGGCTTAAAAATGGCGTGTGGTGAAAACCCGAAACGCGTTTATGGGCGTAAAGGCGTATTACCATCAACCCGTATGGGTAATGTGGCTGGCTATCGCACAGCTTGGATTGGCGCTGCAGAATATAAGCGTGAATGGGATAAATACGACGCTGACTATGCAGCAGGTAAAAACCCAGCAGTACCACATCGCGATATTAAGTACGATACATTACGTGGTGTCTTAGAAGGCGAAGTAATGATCCACAATCATTGCTATAAAGCTGAAGAAATGGCAGTGATGATCGACCTGTCAAAAGAGTTTGGTTATCACGCCGGTACTTTCCATCACGGTATTGAAGCATATAAAATTGCCGATTTACTCGCTGAAAATGGTTCATGTGCTGCGCTTTGGCCTGATTGGTGGGGCTTTAAAATGGAAGCCTATGACATGGTACAAGAAAACGTAGCGATTGTTGATGCGGTGAAAAACTCTTGTGCTGTTGTTCACTCTGATTCTGATACCACTATCCAGCGCTTAAACCAAGAAGCCGGCAAAGTAATGTACCGCGCCAACGACAATGGTTTTAATATCTCAGAACAGCATGCGATTAAATGGATCACCTCAAATGCTGCAAAATCGCTGGGTATCGCTGATAAAACCGGTTCACTCGAAGCAGGTAAACAAGGCGATGTGGTAATTTGGAATCAAAGCCCATTTAGTGTTTATGCTAAAGCTGAGCAAGTATTTGTAGATGGTGCAAAAGTGTATGATCGCTACGATGAAACATTCCAAGCGCAAAGCGATTTTATGTTAGGTCAAAAATAAGGAGTAACTAGGATGACAAAATTAACACATTCATTTTCGCTCTCGCTAGTTGCTGCTGGTTTGTTAGCAAGTACTGCGGTGAACGCCCAATCTGTGGCGATCATCAATGCTACTGTGCATACTTCAACTGAGCAAGGTATTTTACAAGGCGCTAGCATTATTATGGATGAAGGCAAAATTACCGCCATTAATCCTACTAAAGTTGCAGCGGATACGATTATTGATGCCAAAGGGCAAATTGTCACTGCAGGCTTTATTGGTAGCATGAATCAATTAGGTCTAGTTGAAGTGGGCGCCGTTGCAGGCTCTCGTGATGGTGGTGATGATAAAGCAGGGATCGATTTTGATCCAAGCCTAGCATTTAATGCCCATTCAAGCTTGATCCCATACGCACGCAAAGGCGGTATTACCCGTGATGTGATCACCCCTCATGGCGGAGAAAGCATTTTTGCAGGCCTTGCCAGCGTCGTTGATTTAAGCGGTGAGTTTGACAGTGTAAAGCAAACACAAGTTGCGCTGGTGGTGCATTTAGGCGAGAAGAGCAAAGGCTCTCGTGCTATGTCACTGAAAAACCTTGTTGATAAGCTTGAAGCGCAGCAACAAAAAAACAACAAGAAAGATAAAAAAGACGATGCTACACCAAGTACTGAAGATAAAGTACTGACTAAAGTGTTAGCGGGTGACATGCCACTGCTAGTTACCGCTTCACGTGCCGCTGACATTATTGAGCTAATCAAACTTAAACAGCAGTTTTCAGTTAATTTAGTGATTGCAGGCGCTCAAGATGCCGTGGTTGTGAAAGAGCAGTTAGCACAAGCAAATGTTCCTGTTATTGTCAGCGCGATGGAAAGTTTACCAGGTAGTTTTGATTCGCTGCATGCGAGTTTAGACAATGCTGGCAAACTTGAAAAAGCAGGCGTGAAGGTATTGTTATCAATCGCGGGTGATGCCAGTCACAATGTTTACCAATTACGTTTTGATGCGGGTAATGCGGTATCTTATGGTATGACGCAACAAGGTGCATTAAAAGCGATCACCGCGAACATTGCCGATGTGTTTGGTATTAATGCCGGCAGTGTGGCGGTAGGTAAAGCCGCTGACTTAGTGATGTGGAATGATGACCCGTTTGATTTTACTAGTCACGTAACTAAAATGTTTATTAACGGCGAAGAGGTTTCAACCGAAGCACGCCAAGATAAACTCCGCAAACGTTATACTACTGACTCAGATATGCCGCGCGCATACACTAAGTAATCAGCTCCAAGGTAAGTAACTTGAACAATTGAAAAGACCGCATTTGCGGTCTTTTTGCTTTTGTGTCAGTGAAGATTAAAAGCCACAAAAAAGGCGCTCACTGTAACAGTGAGCGCCTTTTAAATTTAAATCGATACTTAGACTAGTTTAGCTAAGATATCATTAAATGTGGTGCTAGGGCGCATTGCTTTAAATGCTGCATCATCATTTGGTTGGAAATAACCACCGATGTTTACAGCTGGACCCTGTGCATCGTTAAGCTCGCTAACGATTTGCTCTTTGTTGCTTTCTAAATCACTGGCGATCTGCGTGAACTGTGCTTTTAATTCACTGTCGTCGTTTTGCTTAGCAAGCTCTTGCGCCCAGAATAAAGATAAGAAGAAATGAGAACCACGGTTATCAATTTCTTTTACTTTACGCGACGGTGATTTATTTTCAGCAAGGAAAGTACCGGTTGCTTTATCAAGTGTGTCAGCAAGTACTTGTGCTTTGTTGTTACCTGTAGTCACGCTTAGGTGCTCAAGTGACGCAGCAAGTGCTAAGAACTCACCTAAAGAATCCCAACGTAAGTGATTTTCTTTTTCAAATTGTTGTACGTGCTTAGGAGCTGAACCGCCTGCGCCAGTTTCGAATAAGCCACCGCCATTCATAAGCGGTACAATTGATAGCATTTTAGCACTCGTACCAAGCTCAAGAATTGGGAATAAATCAGTTAGGTAATCACGTAATACGTTACCCGTTACTGAAATTGTGTCTTTACCTTCTTTAATACGCGCAAGTGAGAACAGAGTTGCTTCAAGCGGTGCTAAAATTTGGATATCAAGGCCCGATGTATCGTGGTTTGGTAAATACGCATTCACTTTTTTGATTAACTGTGCATCGTGGGCACGGTTTTCGTCAAGCCAGAAAATAGCAGGGTTACCAGTCGCACGTGCACGGTTTACCGCTAATTTTACCCAATCTTGGATTGGTGCATCTTTAACTTGGCACATGCGCCAGATATCGCCTTGCTCAACACTGTGTTGTAGCAATACGTTGTCAGCACTATCAACAACACGAATTACACCGTTTGCAGGTGCTTCAAATGTTTTGTCATGTGAACCATATTCTTCCGCTTTTTGTGCCATTAGGCCAACGTTAGGTACGCTACCCATAGTGGTTGGATCAAATGCACCGTGTTCTTTACAGAAGTCGATAGTTGCTTGGTAAACGCCAGAGTAACAACGATCAGGAATGACAAAGCTGGTATCTTGTAATTTACCTTCACTGTTCCACATTTGACCGCTTGAACGAATGGCTGCAGGCATAGAGGCATCGATGATCACATCACTTGGTACGTGTAAGTTAGTGATACCACGATCAGAATCAACCATTGCAATTGCAGGGCGTGTTGCATAAACCGCGTCAATATCAGCTTCGATTTCAGCGCGTTTAGCGTCATCTAAGGTTTGAATTTTAGCGTAAACATCACCAAGACCATTATTAACATCGACACCTAGCTCAGCGAATAATTCACCGTGCTTAGCAAAAACGTCTTGATAGAATACTTTTACCGCATGACCAAAGATGATTGGATCAGATACTTTCATCATGGTTGCTTTCATGTGTAATGAAAACAAAATGCCTTTTTCTTTAGCAGCGTCGATTTCAGCAGCTAAGAAAGCTTGTAACTTTTTAACACTGATTGAAGATGCATCAATCACTTCACCTGCTAGTAGTGGCGTGCTTGCTTTAAGCACGGTCACATCACCATTTTCAGCAACGTGCTCAATACGTACATCAGTGGCGGCATCAAGGGTGACTGATAGCTCAGAGCCGAAGAAATCGCCTTCGCTCATGCTCGCTACGTTTGAAGCCGAATCTTTGCTCCACGCGCCCATTGAATGTGGGTTGTTACGTGCATATTCTTTTACAGAGCCTGGCGCACGACGATCAGAGTTACCTTCACGTAATACTGGGTTTACTGCGCTACCTTTGATTTTGTCGTAAGTGGCTTGAATTGCTTTTTCTTCATCTGTTTTAGGTTCAGCAGGGTAGTCTGGCAGTGCGTAACCTTTTTCTTGTAATTCTTTGATAACAGCACGTAATTGTGGCACTGATGCACTGATATTTGGCAGTTTAATGATGTTTGCTTCAGGTGTTTTAGCCAGCTCGCCTAACTCAGCAAGGGCATCACCAATGCGTTGTTCTTGCGTTAAATACTCAGGGAAGTTAGCAATAACACGACCCGCTAAAGAGATGTCACGTGTTTCAACTTCAACGCCAGCGGCATTGGTGTATGCTTGGATGATCGGCAGCAAAGAGTAAGTTGCTAGTGCCGGAGCTTCGTCTGTTTTAGTGTAGATAATTTTTGATGTCATCATCATTCCTAGATAGTAGGCATAAGAGCCATATTCAACAATGCAAAGAATATCATCGCCAGCATGCGTGCACGCCATGACAATGATCAGTCTGTTAGGTGTTAATACTGTTGATTCAATAATCACACCTGACGAACTGTATTAAATTTATGTTATTTGCAGGCTAAGTAAATTAGCCATTAGCCTAATTTTACCGCTTAAAGGGCCGTTGCTAGCTAATTTTAAGCACAAAGAGTGTAACAAGCTTGGCACAAAAGGGCTAATAACAAATATAACATTTACAAGATTGGGGTATTAAAAAAGAATTTCAAGAGCAAGGACAGTTTTTGTTCATACTGAACATTTAATTGATAACAAAAAGTTGAGGGTATTGGTGAATGCACTACAAAGTAGTAATTAGCAAAGGAATTAAGCGAGGATCTTTACAGGTCGCTCGCTTTAGTCGAACCTCTAAACAACTACACTAAGTCTTCGTTAGGAGCTATGTTAGTCGCATGCATGCCTTTAGGGCCTTGCTGCAATTCGAATGTTACATCTTGACCAGCTTTAAGTGTTTTATAACCGTCCATCACAATCGTTGAGTAATGGGCGAATATATCATTCTCGCAGCCGTCTTCTACGATGAAACCAAAACCTTTGGCATTATTGAACCATTTGACTTTACCACAAGCCATACTTCTACATCCTTCTATAAGTTGACTAATTTAGTTATTCTAAACCGTATAGTTTGATAGACTGACTAAGGTTTAATCAATCTACAATTGACTGTAGTTTATTTCGCCGATCAGTCAAGTGTTTTAAACTATTTTTTAACATTTAATTTATTTTTTTATTCAAGTTTGCTTGAGTTCCAAAGACAAGACTATATTTAATTATGAGTGGCATGAAAGATTCAGGTGTTTTAGACACAGTTCGCGATAGTGAGAAGCAAAAACTGCAACCACCGCGAAAATACAAAGTCATTTTAAATAATGATGATTACACGCCTATGGACTTTGTGATAGAAGTACTAACGACGTTTTTTAATATGGATAGCGATAGAGCAACAGATGTGATGCTGCAAGTTCATCAAAATGGTCGCGCAATATGTGGCGTTTATAGCGCCGATGTAGCGTATACCAAAGTTGAACAAGTTAACCGTTATGCGCGGGATAATCAGCATCCACTGCTATGTAGTTGTGAGCAGGAATAATACCAAGGTAGGGTGATCAAAATACCCATCACAACGGTATATATATTTTATCTCAGTAAGGGGTTGCTAATGCTAAACAAAGATTTAGAACTAACTTTAAACGCAGCGTTTCGTGAAGCGCGTACACGTCGTCATGAATTTATGACTGTAGAGCACTTATTACTCGCGCTACTAGACAATCCATCGGCTGGAGAAGCACTGCATGCCTGTGGGATTGATATGGCAGCACTAAAAGCTGAGTTATCAGAATTTATAAATGAAACCACTCCAGTCATTCCTGATTTAGAAGAAGAACGCGAAACACAACCAACTCTCGGTTTTCAGCGGGTATTACAACGTGCCGTATTTCATGTGCAATCATCTGGCAAAAATGAAGTAACTGGCGTTAATGTACTGGTGGCTATTTTTTCAGAGCAAGAAAGCCAAGCGGTTTACTTGCTGAAAAAAGCTGATATCTCACGATTAGATATTGTGAATTTTATCTCGCACGGTATTTCTAAAGCAGACGATGACATGGGCGGTGAAGATGCTGATGACATCCATGAAGAAGTACAAGCAGTACAAGGCGAAGAGCCAAGTAAATTAGAAAACTTTACCTCTAATTTGAATGTGCTCGCCCGTGAAGGGAATATCGACCCATTGGTGGGCCGTGATAGTGAAGTTGAGCGTACGGTGCAAGTATTGTGTCGGCGTAAAAAGAATAACCCGTTATTAGTTGGTGAAGCAGGGGTGGGTAAAACCGCCATTGCTGAAGGCTTAGCGTATCGTATTGTGCATGAACAAGTACCCGACGTGATTGCCGATGCTGTGGTGTACTCGTTAGACATGGGCGCGTTGCTTGCAGGCACTAAGTACCGTGGCGATTTTGAAAAACGCTTTAAAGCCTTACTAAAAGAGCTTCAGGCGAAACCAGGCGCGATTTTATTTATTGATGAGATCCATACCATAATTGGTGCCGGTGCAGCCTCTGGTGGCGTTATGGACGCCTCTAACTTACTTAAACCACTGTTATCAAGTGGCAAGTTACGTTGCATGGGTTCAACAACCTATAACGAGTATAAAAATATCTTTGAAAAAGACCGTGCCTTAGTGCGTCGTTTTCAAAAAATTGATGTACTTGAGCCAAGTGTGGCTGATACCACCAAAATTCTTAATGGCTTAAAAGAGCGTTATGAAGAGCACCATGGTATTCGCTATACACAAAAAGCGTTAAAAGCGGCAGCGGAGCTCAGTGCTAAGTACATTAATGAGCGTCACTTACCGGATAAAGCCATTGATGTGATTGACGAAGCGGGTGCCAGTCAACGATTACAACCGATTTCGAAACGCAAAAAAACCATTGGTGTGGCAGATATCGAATTGATAGTGGCGAAAATGGCGCGTATTCCGCAGCAAAGTGTGTCATCGAGCGATAAAGAGACCCTTAAAAATCTTGATCGTAATTTGAAGATGTTGGTATTTGGTCAAGATCAATCAATCGATGCACTAACCTCGGCCATTCGCTTATCGCGTTCAGGCTTATCAAATGAAGATAAACCAGTCGGTTCGTTCTTGTTTGCAGGGCCAACCGGTGTCGGTAAAACTGAGGTGACTAAACAGCTTGCAAAATGCATGGGCGTTGAGTTTATCCGTTTTGATATGTCTGAGTATGTTGAGCGACACGCGGTGAGCCGTTTAATTGGTGCGCCTCCAGGCTATGTTGGTTTTGAACAAGGCGGCTTGCTAACGGAAGCGGTGATCAAAAATCCACATTCGGTTGTATTATTGGATGAGATTGAGAAAGCCCACTCTGATATCTACAATATTTTATTGCAGGTAATGGATCACGGCACGCTGACCGATAATAACGGCCGTAAAGCGGACTTTAGAAACGTGGTGGTGGTGATGACCACTAACGCGGGTGTACAAGAGACCGTTCGTAAGTCGATTGGTTTTACTGATCAAGATCATTCTCATGATGCGATGAGTGAAATTAATAAAGTATTTTCGCCAGAGTTTAGAAACCGTCTAGATAACATCATTTGGTTTAATCACCTTGATCGTGATGTAACTTTACTGGTGGTTGATAAATTTATTGTTGAGCTACAAGCACAGCTGGATAAAAAGTCAGTTAACCTTGAGCTTACTAATAAAGCGCGAGAATGGTTGGCAGATAAAGGCTACGATAAAGCTATGGGCGCACGTCCAATGGGCCGCGTGATCCAAGAGCAATTGAAAAAGCCGCTGGCTAACGAGATCTTATTTGGGCAACTTATCGACGGTGGCACAGTGAAAGTGTCTATCAAAGATAAGAAATTATGTTTTGATTATGAAACGAATTTAACGCCTGCATAATCGCAGCGTTAAATAGAAAACAAAAAGCCCAGCAATTGCTGGGCTTTTTGTTTATTAAATGTAATTGTTAGTTTAGCTATCAATTACATTTAATAAACGCTTCAAGCTAGTGTAGAAAGTAACTAAGTTACTCAGACAACTTAGCTAAAAACTTGATATTTCGTTAACGCACTAACTTAGCGAGCACGGAATACGATGCGACCTTTTGATAAATCGTATGGGGTCATTTCTACGGTAACTTTATCGCCGGTTAGAATGCGGATATAGTTTTTACGCATTTTACCTGAAATGTGAGCCACAACTACGTGACCATTTTCAAGCTCAACTCGGAACATTGTATTTGGTAAAGTATCAAGGACCGTCCCTTGCATTTCGATTACGTCTTCTTTCGCCATGTTTAGCGTAACACCTCTTTAATAGTTAAACGATGCAGATTCTGCCGAAAATACTGCAATAAGTAAAGCCACAGCAGGCTTTTTTGCAAATTAAATAGCCAACCACTGCTCTGCAACCCTATTTTGGGCTGGTAAAAACTGAGTTTTATAGCGCATTTTTGCACATTCATCTATTTGGTAGCCTAAATAGACAAATTCTTTATCGTATTGCTTGGCAAATTTGAGCTGCTCTAAAATCATAACAGTGCCGACACTGTAGTGCTCATAATCAGGGTCAAAAAAACTATAAATAGCGGAAACAGCCTTGTGCATACAATCAGTTACCGCCACAGCAACGAGTTTTTCTTGATCCCATAACTCAATAAAAGTAATGGGTAACCAGTGACAAAATATAAAGCTGTTGAACTGATTTTGCTCGGGTGGGAACATCGAGCCATCTTGATGGCGCTCGGTAATGTATTTACTGTACAACGGGAAGTATTCGGGGCGCTGTTGATCTGAGTATTTCACGCGAAAGGTATTTTTTGCTTTATTAAGTTTACGTTTTTGTGATTTTGTCGGCAAAAATGCCTGAGCTAATACACGTACAGACTTACATGCGCTGCAAGCTGGGCAGTGTGGGCGGTATATTTGGTCGCCACTGCGGCGAAAACCAAGCGCCAGTAACTGCTCAAATTTATTTGGAGTGTAACAACTTGGATCCAAAATGACTAATAATTGCTCTTGGCGATCGGCAAGGTAGCTACAATCAAATTGTTGGCTTAATCCTAAACGAGCAGGTAAATGTTCAGTCATAAATTGCGATAAGCTCCTGAGGTTGCCACATTGTTGTTGGCATAATAAAATTTTCTGCTGCTTTAAGCTTAGTTAAAAATTCTGAGCGTGGTAGCACTTTTTCACCTAAAGTAACTAAATAAGGGTTCTCAAGCTGGCAATCTATAAAATGCGCCTGATGGCGTTTTAACCAATTAACCAGTGCCCACATGGCTAATTTTGAACAGTTTGCTTGATGATGAAACATTGATTCACCACAAAATACACCGTGTTGCATAATGCCGTATAAGCCACCGACCAGTTTATCGTCTGACCAAACTTCTACGCTATGAGCGAGGCCCGATCTATGTGCATCTTCATAGGCATTGAGCATTTTTTTGGTGATCCAAGTACCATCGGTTGCTAAGCGTTGTTGGCGACAGGCTGCAATCACTTGTGTAAACGCTGTATTGATTGTAACTGTAACTGGATTCTTTTTTAAATGTTTACGTAGACTTCGGCTGACATGAAACTCATCTAGCTCGATAATGCCGCGCTCACTGGGTGACCACCACATAATAGGTTCGTATTCGCTAAACCAGGGGAAAATACCTTGCCCATACGCGTTTTTTAACCGCGTTATGGATAAACAGCCACCAATAGCAAGTAAACCATCAGGATCATCTAATGCGTGAGTTGGATCAGGAAAAATGAAATGGTTTTTAGAAAGCTGATAGAGTTGTTTAGTCATAACACCGATTTAGTAACTGAAAGATCAGATGAAAAGTGTAACCTGTTGCTTTAAATTCACAAACAACAAATATGAAGAGTATACAGGACATAGCGCTGTACAGGGCGTGCATTCTAACGCAATGTTTCTGATAGGCAAAAAAAAGCGCGTTGAAAACGCGCTTTTAATTAGTGTCAATTCGGCGAATTAGCTAACCACTTTTACGGGTACTGCTTGACCTGCGTTGAACTTAGTTGTCATCGCTTCTGCAACAGGTACAAACGATGTAAGGTCAATCCCTTCAACTGCAGACTTATACTCTTCGATAGTCGGGAAACGACCAAGCACAGAAGAAAGTACTACAACTGGCGTTGAACCCAGTAGTGACTCACCTTTTTTCTCAGATGTATCGGCTACTACACGGCCTTGAAACAGACGTGTTGACGTTGCGATAACAGTGTCACCAGGTTCAGCTTTTTCTTGGTTACCCATACATAGGTTACAACCAGGGCGTTCTAGGTATAAGATATTTTCATACTTAGTACGTGCAGCCGTTTTTGGTTTTGCATCGTCAAATTCAAACCCTGCGTATTTAGCAAGGATATCCCAATCGCCTTCCGCTTTAAGCTCATCAACAATGTTATATGTTGGTGGCGCAACTACCAATGGCGCTTTGAATGAGATAGAACCGTTTTTCTTCTCAAGGTTACGTAGCATGTGAGCAATAATTTTCATATCGCCTTTGTGCACCATACACGAACCAACAAAAGCTAAATCAACAGGCTTGTCGTTGTAAAAAGAAACAGGGCGGATCACATCGTGAGTATAACGCTTAGAAACATCATCGTTATTTACGTCTGGATCGGCAATCATTGGCTCAACGATTTGGTCTAAGTCAACCACAACTTCTGCGTGGTATTTAGCGTTGTCATCTGGAGAAAGTGCTGGCTCTTCACCAGATTGAATACCTGCAATACGTTTGTCAGCTAAGTCGATTAGACCTTGTAGCGTTTGCGCTTCGTTATCCATACCTTTGTTGATCATGATTTGGATACGTGATTTAGCAAGTTCAATTGACTTAATTAGCGTTTCATCATTTGAAATACAGATTGACGCTTTCGCTTTCATTTCTGCAGTCCAGTCAGTGAAGGTAAACGCTTGGTCAGCCATTAGAGTACCAATATGAACTTCAATGATACGACCTTGGAACACGTTTTCGCCGCCAAATTGCTTAAGCATTTGCGCTTGCGTTGCATGTACAACATCGCGGAAATCCATGTGCTTAGCCATTTTGCCTTTAAACGTTACTTTAACTGAATCAGGAATTGGCATCGCTGATTCGCCGGTTGCAAGTGCAACAGCAACAGTACCTGAATCGGCACCAAAGGCAACGCCTTTAGACATACGGGTATGCGAGTCACCACCGATGATGATAGCGCGGTCATCAATGGTAATGTCGTTCAATACTTTGTGGATTACGTCAGTCATTGCATGATAAACGCCTTTCGGATCACGTGCTGTGATCAAACCAAACTTATTCATGAACGCCATTAGTTTTGGAATATTCGCTTGTGCTTTGCTATCCCATACTGATGCAGTGTGACAACCAGACTGATAGGCACCATCAACAAGAGGTGAAATCGTAGAAGCAGCCATCGCTTCTAATTCTTGTGCTGTCATTGGCCCGGTTGTATCTTGCGAACCAACGATGTTCACTCTAACGCGCACATTTGAGCCTGCATGAAGTGGCGTATCTGATAGTACACCTACTGCATTACGGTTAAAGATTTTTTCAACCGCTGTTAAACCTTGGCCTTCATGTGAAATCTCTTTTGAAGGGGCATACACAAGTGGGGTTTCAATGCCGAGAGTTTCAGCCGCAAACGTTTGTAGTTTCTTACCAAATACTACAGCGTAAGAACCACCGGCTCTCATGAATTCAACTTTTTGTGGGGTGAATGCTGACGATACATCAACCAGTTCTTTATCACCGTTATAAAGCTTTTTCTCTTTTGTATTGATTGTTAACACAGTACCTGTGGCAACAGAGTACGCTTCTTCAAGCACAGCATCACCATTTTCATCAGTAACCGTGTTACCGTTGGCATCTACTTTTTTCACCCAGTTTTTAAGGTCAAGACCAATACCGCCTGTAACATCAACCGTTGTTAAGAAGATAGGCGCAATACCATTAGTCCCTGCAACAACCGGTGCAATATTGATGAAAGGCACGTATGGACTTGCTTGTTTACCAGCCCAAAGTGCTACGTTATTCACACCAGACATACGTGATGAGCCTACGCCCATGGTGCCTTTTTCAGCAATCAGCATTACTTTAGCGTTAGGGTGTTTCTTTTGAAGTTCAACAATTTCTTGTTGCGCTTCTTCAGTGATCATGCACTTACCGTGTAATTCACGGTCAGCACGTGAATGTGCTTGGTTACCTGGAGACAGTAAATCAGTTGAGATGTCGCCTTCACCGGCAATATAGGTTACTACATCGATTGTTTCTTCGATGTCAGGTAATTTTGTGAAGAATTCAGCTTTTGAGAAACTCTCTAGTAACTCTTTTGCAATAGCGTTACCCGCTTCGTATGCCGCTTTTATGCGCGCCATATCTGCATCATACAAGAATACTTGAGTCTTAAGTACTTCAGCAGCTTGTGCTGCGATTTTTGCGTCATCAGCAAATGCTAAATCAATTAGCATTTCAATTGACGGGCCGCCTTTCATGTGTGAAAGCAGTTCAAATGCAAACTCAGGAGTGATCTCTGCAACTTGCTCTTCACCCAAAATAATTTCTTTTAAAAACTGTGCTTTAACGCCCGCAGCACTGGTTGTTCCTGGTAAGGTATTAAAGATAAAGAAATGCAGTGAATCTTTACGGTGCTCGTTATTAGTATCTTTAATTTGATTAATGATTTCTGATACTAGTTCAGCGCTATCGATTGGTTGTGGGTTTAATCCAAGCTCCGTTTTACGGGTTTGGATTTCTTCCATATATTTTGTATACAAACTCATAGAAAACTCTCGGTATTTTACTTGATATGAAGTTAAGCATTTTAACTGATTTTACAGCCTCTAGTAATGCCTAAATGAATAAAGCTTTTGTGCCTGACTATAATTATAGCTAGTTTTACTTACTATACTTTGACGATATTCATTGCTCGGACTTAGATCCTATCGCACCTAAGCCATTAATTGTATAAATATGATTGATTTCGAGTATAAGTGTGGTGAATGTTGGTGCGAGTGCAATGAGTACTTTTCGGCGTTGGGTGAGCCTTTACCATTGAATTAATCTTTGCCCACAAAAAAGGGCTGAAAATTCAGCCCATTATACAAGTATATATAAATTTATAGGTTATCTAAGAAACGCTCTGCATCAAGGGCAGCCATACAGCCAGTGCCAGCTGAAGTGATTGCTTGGCGGTAGATATGATCAGACACATCACCTGCTGCAAAAACGCCTGGCACGCTAGTTTGTGTTGCATTGCCGTTTAGGCCTGACTCAACCACTAAGTAGCCGTCTTTCATTTCAAGTTGGCCAACAAACATATCAGTATTTGGTTTATGACCAATGGCAATAAATACGCCCGCTAAATCAATTTCTTCAGTTGCTTCTGAGTTTGCATCTTTAATACGAACACCGGTAACACCCATTTGGTCACCCAGTACTTCATCAAGCGTACGGTTATAATGCATGACTACGTTACCGTTTGCGGCTTTTTCAGCGAGGCGATCGGCTAAGATTTTTTCACTGCGGAAGCTATCACGGCGGTGAATTACGTGAACTTCATCAGCAATGTTTGATAAATAAAGTGCTTCTTCAACAGCGGTATTACCACCACCAACA
>NZ_DRGM01000108.1 GCF_011050055.1 Pseudoalteromonas prydzensis
ATAATGGATGGGGCTGTAAGTGGTTCATCCCAAAAGGCCGGTCGAAAGTTAATATCAAAGCATGTAACCGAGTTTGCTTCTCTAAAGTGTTTTAGCGCATGTAACGTGGTATTTAATACGTTAGCTTTAGCTAAAGAACCTGAGCAAAAGCTCACTATTTTAGGGGCTGTAAATAAAGAGGCGGTTAAATCGGTGATCTGCAAATCATAATGCGCGGCGTCTTTATCATAAAAATCAAATGTACGTTCACCGCTTTCATCTAATGAGACAAAGGCTAATGCAGTTTTCCCTTTTTTAGAAAAACTCACATGTGATGTTTTAACATTATGGGTAGCGAGTGCCTTTATCAAAAAATGACCAAACGGATCATCGCCGACCTTACCAAGCAATGAGCTCAAACCGCCTAACTTTGCAACGGCGACAGCGACATTTGCGGGCGCACCTCCTGCAAATTGAGTGAATCCTAGCTCGCTGCTTAATATTGTTTTATCTATACAATCATTTGAGAGTAAATCAATTAAGGCTTCACCAATTGCAACTACTTCCATTACGTTATTCCTATAAAAATTGTCAGGGTATCGCCGCGTTTAAACGATACCCTTGGTTAAATCTAAGCCTTGACCACCAAGACGGTTATTGATTTTGGTGTCAAAAAATACGTCGCTTTATGTATCTTTTGTACCTTTTAGAATCAACCCATCTCACCAGTGTTATCAAATTTGTAAATTGAATGTAGAGAACTTAAAATAATAAATCAACTATTATTATTTATTATTTTTTGTACAATTTTTGTGATTGTTGAAGAGATATTTTTTTACCTTACATTTAAAAAATAAAAAAGCAGCCATAGTTATTACGGCTGCTTGTTAAATTTAAAACTTATTAGTTGTGTGAAATACTCGTATTATCTTGAGAAAAATTGATAAGTAACGGGAGGTTAGCGCAACCCACTGACTGAGCTTTAGCACCAATAGAGCCACTTTTTACCTCACAGCGATTAATACCACGGTGATCGGCTTGGCTTAATTTACACTTTGTTGCGGCAACTATTTTTTCTCTGACGTTGATAGGAATTGCACCGTCAATCACAATCGCTTCAAAATCAAAAATAGCCAGCGAACACAATGCCGTGTAGGCCAGACCATCTGCAACTTGGTCTATCCATTTATCGAGTACTGGGCCTAAGTCTCCCCAGTATTCCTTTGAACCCCATAGTATGTCGGTGTTGTAACCATCATCTTTGAGCATTTTTTCGAGAATATACAGTGACGATTGCATGATCAGTTGTTGCGATGTTAGTTGGCCTTCACTATTAAGCTTTGGCCTAGGAAGTGAGCCTATAGCCCCCGCATTACCTTTTTTACCGGTAAACAAGGTTTCGTTTATAACGACTCCACCACCGATAAAGGTGCCGATAAAAATATATAAAAAATCGCTAAAGCGAGCGGGGTTACCAAAGCTTAATTCTGCTGAACATGCTGCGGTATCATCATTACATACATATACCGGAAGGGGCACAATTTTATTTATTTCTTGTTTAAAATCAAAAGATTTCCACTCTTCCATTACTTTTTTTGGAGCACCGGCTTCTTCAGTCCAGTGCCAAATTTCATAAGGAGTGGCAACGCCAACGCCCAAAATACGCTCAGCTAGTTCATCGCTTAAGCTCATTTTAAGTACGTTGATCCCTTTTTTTAAAAAGGTCAGTAGACTATTTACGGTCGGGTAGGCGCAGTTTTCGTGCAAGGTTGCGCGTATATTTCCAACCAAATCAATCAGTGTTAAATCAAAACTGCGTCGACCTACTTTTAAGCCAACTCCAAATGCACCATCTGGATTTAACGCAAATGGGATCGTCGGTTGGCCAACTCGACCACGTTGCGGTGCTTTTCTTATTAGTAACGATTCGGCTTCTAAGCTATTGATAATAACAGTAACGGCTTGTGCAGAAAGGCCCGTTTTTTGTGCTATCTCAGCTTTTGGCGCACTACCATGTTGACGAATTAATGACATAATTCGACGTTCATTATGGGCACGCAGACCGGATTGGCTTCGGCCTTCTTGTGAGGCGAGTCGAGGGTTTTTAGCTTTGATAATTATTCCTGCCTAGTTGTTATTATCTTGAATAACTTGATTAATTGTACACCGAGCGTGTGTAATTGGCGACTGTGTTGGCTTTATTACTAGGCTCATTTTTATTATTAAATTTTCGATAGAGTACAATTAAATTAGCTGATAAATAATAAGTAACTATAGTTGATTTATTGACGAGGTGGTATTTACCTGTTTAAATGCTTTACTCAAAGTTAACAACTGAGACACGACAATGGCCACACACACACAAAAAACACCTCTTGTCTCCAAGGAGATGGTGGTTCCCTTTATTTTGCTCGTTCTATGCTTTGCTGCATGGGGGGCGGCGGCAAATATGACTGATCCGCTAGTAAAAGTGTTTAGTAAAATTTTTACTATGTCGTCAGTGCAATCTGCACTGGTACAGTTTAGTTACTATGGTGCTTATTTTTGCTTAGCTATCCCGGCTGCGTATATCAATAAACGCTTTTCCTATAAAACGGGTGTGTTAACCGGTTTGGGTATGGCTGCAATGGGAGCATTTATGTTTTACCCAGCCAGCCAAGCAATGACTTATGGCTTTTTTTTAGCGGCTTTGTTTGTGTTAGCCGGTGGTCTATCTATTTTAGAAACGTCAGCAAACCCCTATGTGATGGGGATGGGCAGTCAACAAAGTGCCACTCGCAGATTAAACTTAGCGCAATCGTTTAACCCTGTTGGTACTAATATTGGTGTGTTTTTAGCTGCAACCCTTATTTTACCAAGCCTTAATATCGCAACGTCAGACGAGCGCGCTAAGATGAGTAGCGAGCAATTAACTAGCGTTATAAGCGCTGAGCTTGATGCGGTTATGGTGCCATATGTTGGTATGGCTTGCGTGCTGGTGCTTATTTGGTTAGCAATTGCGTTTACTAAAACAGCTAACTTTTGTAAGCAAAAAAAGGTATCTAAGCATGTCGATTTTCGTGCAACGTTTAAGCGTTTATTTAAAAACACCCATTACCGCTTTGGCGTTATTGCGCAGTTTTTTAATGTTGCGGCACAAACTTGTGTATGGACGTTTACCATTCAATACGTTATGGAAGCACTTGATACAAACGAAGTGACCGGTGGAACGTTTTTACAATACAGTATGCTCACCTTTTTAGTTTCTCGGTTCGTAATGACTTGGCTTATGGGATTTATTCGCCCGGCTAAACTTTTAATGGCAACCTCTATTGTTGCAACGTTGTTGTGTTTATATATGGTGCAAATGCCAACTATAAGTGGCGTTTGGGCGTTAGTGAGTATATCGGCTTGTTTATCGTTAATGTTTCCCACTATTTACGCAATTTCATTACATGGTTTAGGCGATGATGCAAAGTTAGGTGCTGCCGGTTTGGTAATGGCTATTTTAGGTGGCGCGATAGTTCCTGTGTTGCAGGCGGTGTTTATCGATACCTATAGTGTCGCTTTTTCTTATATTGTGCCAGCAGGCTGCTTTATTATTGTGGCTGGCTATGCGGCGTTTGATT
Organism: Pseudoalteromonas prydzensis; assembly: GCF_011050055.1. Classification (GTDB taxonomy): domain Bacteria; phylum Pseudomonadota; class Gammaproteobacteria; order Enterobacterales; family Alteromonadaceae; genus Pseudoalteromonas; species Pseudoalteromonas prydzensis_A. Next base: position 3,588 of record NZ_DRGM01000108.1, read on the forward strand.
TAAAAACAAAAATTAGAACATTTAATAATGTTGCACCTTGCTAAAATGGTACAAAACCGAGTCTTAATGGCTCGGTTTTGTGTGCCACCACTTTTGTTCTCACCACCGCTATTCTTTAAGCATTATTAACTGCTTAACGGCCAATCTGCGGCATCTAACGAGTCTATGGCGTGTACCTCATCACCTTGCCAGTAATTAATAAATTCATTATTAGCATCGTAGGTTTGGGTTTGCTTTACTAAATTGAAATGCCTACCCGAGCGAGGATCCGCGCCAACACCCGCGAGGTACTGCCAATTTCCCCAATTAGATGCGACGTCGTAATCAATCAGTTGTTGCTCAAAATAAGCAGCGCCAAAGCGCCAATCTAGCTTGAGCTCGTTTACTAAGCAGCTGGCGACTAATTGCCGGCCACGGTTTGACATATAGCCGGTTTGATTCAGTTGTTTCATACACGCATTGACAATGGGGTACGGTGTTGTGCCTGTACACCATTGTTTAAATCGCTGTGGGTAAAAACTGGTTAGTGGCTTACGCTTGGTAATTCCAGCAAAAGAAAATAGCTTATTGCCATAACACAGGCTGTATAGTTGAAAGTATTCACGCCATAGTAATTCAAAATAAATCCAGTATGTTGAGTCGTTTGCGCCGTGTATGCGCTCATAATTACGCAAAGCATTAACTATTTGCCGGGCACTAATGCAGCCATTAGCAAGCCAAGGAGAAAATTTGCTTGAGTTTTCATAACCTGCTAAAGCGTTGCGAGTTTCTTTGTAGGTAGACGGACTCGCACTTGCAAAGTAATTAACGAGGTGCTTAGTAGCACTTTGTTCACCACCTGCGAATAACGCTCGTTCTTTACTGACATTAGGCAATGTGGTTGGCCAGGGCATTGCAGCAAGCAAAGGTCTGGCTATGTACTCTGGAGGATCTAAAAGCGAATTTATAACGGGCGCTGTTTGCTCTATTAGCTTTCTGAATTGACTAAATGTTGTTGGCAATTCATTAACAGCAAAAGGAAGTTGCTGGTTGTCATATAAGGTAAATGTATTGGCTTGTTTAATAACAAGATCACCATGATTTTTCGCTACATCAAGTAGCGTTTGTCGCTCATCGTAACCAATTTGTTCACTGCAATACAGAGTACGCACGTTGTGGTGGTGATAATAATGAGCAATCACTTCAGCGGCTGCTTGATGGTAGATCACTAAATGTTGGCCATAGTCTTTCAGGGTATTGTTTAGCTGTTGTAAAGATTGCACTAAAAACTGCCAGCGATGTAGTCCCATTGCTTGGCAATCATGGCGGTTGTTTTTAAACCACTGAGGGTCAACACAATATACCAAGCTAAGTGCGGTATCTTGCTTTGCAGCCAATGTGATTAGTGCGTTATCGCTTAGTCGTAAATCGTTGGTAAACCAGTACAAAGAGTGTGTCATAGTTTTAAAGCGTTTTTTATTTATTTTGTTTTTAATACGTAACAAAGTGACAAGGCGTTTAGTTTAATGAGTTTAAATTTAATGAGGTGATGATGTATTTTGATTTAACCGATCCTGACGAGCAAAAAGGGGCATACAGTAAATTGGTTGGTGGGATCACGCCAAGGCCTATCGCGTGGATAAGTACGTTAAGCGCTGACGGCGTGGCGAATATTGCACCGTATTCATTCTTTACCGTGGCCAGTGTTAATCCACCTGTATTGAGTGTGACTCAGGTAAACCCTTCCGATAATAAAAACAAAGATACCTTAAACAATTTACTGGCCACACAAGAGTGCGTTATTAACGTAGTTAGCCACGAGCTGGTGGAGCAAATGAATCAAAGCTGTGCCAATTTCCCATCTCAGGTGAGCGAATTTGCAGCTGTTGGTATCGCAGCAACGGCTAGTAAATTGGTAAAACCGTTGAGTGTAGCAGCAGCTAAAGTGCGTTATGAATGCAGATTACGTGAAGTGATCACAATTTCTGCACAACCGGCCGGTGGTAAAATGATGTTACTCGATATTGTAGGGGTTTATATTGATGACAGCGTACTTGTTGATGGTTATATCGACTCCGCTTTATTAAACACGGTTGGTAAAATGGGCGGCAATGATTTTGCGACTACACAAGCATTGTTTAGTTTAGCTCGGCCTGAACTTTGAACTTTGACTTAAGTTTTCTAGCTATGGCGTATCTGCCATCCATAGCGATGCAAATAAATAGCCTGCAATAGCGGCGAAATCTTTGCTAAAAATAAGCCAAGTAATGGTTACTTGGCTTAACGTTGTTAAATTTTGAGGCTTTAATTTAGTACCGTAGACAGCGAGATCTCTGCATTCATTAATTTTGAGATTGGGCAACCTTGTTTTGTTTGCTCACACAGCTTATTAAACTCTGGCTCAGCAATGCCTGAGATCTTTGCTTCAACATGCAGCGCAATATGGCTCACTTCAAAGCCATCATCTACTTTATCTAAACTGACCACCGCGCTGGTGGTGATATCATCGGCAACATAATCTGCTTCTGTTAGTGCAACAGACAGTGCCATGCTAAAACATGCACTGTGCGCAGCAGCAATAAGTTCTTCAGGGTTGGTACCTTGCTTATCTGCAAAGCGCGTATTAAAGCCATAAGGTTGGCTTTTTAAAGCGCCACTTTCGGTGTTTATTTGGCCTTTACCAGACTTTATATCGCCAGACCAATGTGATAGTGCTGATTTCTTAATCGTCATGTTCATCTCCTTTGTAATAATTTCGCTAACTGTGAAAAGATTTCACCTTTGCATAGCGAAATGGGCGGTTTACAGAGACTGTTGCAACATAAGCACCAAGTTTACAAAAGTATTGAATGTTGAGTTACACGGTCCACTGATGATAAGAATGGCTAATAAATGAAAGCGACATGGCTAATTAACAAGCGGCCATCACTGACCGCTGGCTTAGCTAAAATTAAATCGACATCAGTAATTTGTTCACCGTTAAGTGTGGAGTTGAACCGTAATACGTTTTTCATCGTAGTTCCTTTAATTACAAGTGATGCATACCGCATATAAAGAAGATTGATAAATTCATTTTAAGCGGCCAAATCATTCTGTTGAAACGAACGACTAGCAAAAACAGCTATTTGCTTTTAAGATAGTTGCAAAAATAAAAATGGAATTTTCTATGAAATTTAAACTGCTTATATTATGTGTAATGTTCAGTGTTTGTTTTAGTGCAATATCCGCTACAAAATTACCGATTGAATCATTTGCCTCACTTAAGTCATTTAGCCGCTTACAGCTCTCTCCAAATGGTGAAAATCTCGCCTTTGTTAGAAACGTAAAAGGTGAATTGGTGCTAATGGTATACAACACCAAAGACGCCAGTTTTAAGTCTATTTTAAAATCTGATGACCATACTATCTTTTTTGATTGGTATAACTGGGCAAACGATGACGTATTACTACTAGGCGCTCGGTATATTAAACGCCAACGCGGTGGAATTAAATATGCATCGACACGTCTGTATAGCTACAACATCAAAAATAATGAATCAATTAAGATAGCAACAAAACCAGATTATGGCCGTGATGAACGTCAACCCCAATTTGAAGATCAACTGCTTAGCTTTTTACCACACAAAAAAGATACCGTCTTGATCCAGGCCGACTACGATGTGGCAAATATGCCTGCTGTTTATGAACTTGATTTAAATAATCAGCGCAAAAAGAAAGTGCAACGCGCACGAAGCAGTGTGGTCGACTGGATAGCTGATCGCCAAGGTAATGTGCGTATTGCCCAGAAAATGGATGATGATAAGTTTAGTTATGAACTTTTGCATCAGCAGTCAGGTGATTGGGAAACATTATTTGCATACAGTGCGTTTAGCGATAAAAGTGTTGCTATTTTAGGCTTTGATAAAGACCCTAACTTTATTTATATCAAAGCGATTCATAATGGCCGAGACGCGTTGTTTAAGTTTGATTTAACCACTAAAAAACGTGAATTAATTTACAGCGATGATAAATATGATGTTGATGGTGATATTTTTTACTCACCAAAAACCGGTGAAGTTGCTGGATTTACTCATTCACAGTTACCTGATGGGGTGCAATATTGGGATGCTGATTTAGCTGCCTTACAAACCGCTATTCGTAATGTATTACCCGCAGAAGAATTTTCAGTCGATATTTTAAATACCAGTGATGATCAGCAAAAATATGTGTTGTTTATGAGTTCGGATTCAACTTCAGGGACTTACTTGCTCGGTGATCGGCAAAACAATGAGCTGTCCGTTTTTGCCACAGCTTATCCTGACATTGACGAAACAATTTACCGCGGCAAAGAGCACATTAGTTTTAAAGCACGTGATGGTTTAGCCATTGAAGGTTATTTAACTTTGCCGGTTGGCTATAAAAAAGGCGATAAACTGCCGACCATTATATTCCCGCACGGTGGGCCAATGGCGCGTGATTACAGCAACTTTGATTACTGGACTGCGTTGTTGGCCTATCATGGTTATGCCGTATTACAACCTAACTTTCGTGGTTCGAGTGGCTATGGCTATGATTTTTTAATGCAGTCGGTACAGGGGTTTGGCCAAGCTATGCAAGATGATTTGCAAGACGGCGCACTATGGCTTGTAGAGCAAGGTATCGCAGACAAAGATAAAATTTGCATTGGTGGCGCAAGCTATGGTGGTTATGCAGCATTAATGGCGGTGGTAAAACACCCAGAAACCTTTAAATGCGCAGCAAGCTTTGCTGGTGTCAGTGATTTAGAGCACTTAGTAGGGCAAGCGCGGTTCTTTACCAATAAAGAAATTGTTAGAAAGCAGTTTGGTACAGATGACGAAGTATTAGCAAAAAGCTCGCCGGTTAATTATGCCAAACAAATAAACCGCCCAGTATTACTTGTGCATGGCAGTGATGACAACATAGTGCCTGTTTACCATAGCCGTGAAATGGAAGACGAGTTAGATGATGAGGATAAAGATGTAACTTACATTGAACTTGAAGATGGCGATCACTATTTGTCGTATCAACCTTATCGGATCCAAACCTTACAAGCGTTTTTAGATTTTTTTGATAAACACTTAAAAGAGTAATAAGCAATAAGGCGACCAAAAGGTCGCCTTAATTATTAATTCGCTAATTCTGAATCAATATGACGGGTTAAGTTTGTTACCCAATTTACATATTGGCGATGTATTTTTTCACCGTTGTAATCTAGGTTTATCGAGTCTTTATAATCAATGTCATACTGCGCTGCATTATAGTTAATATTAACGCGGAGCTGATGTTTACGAATATCTAACACCCCTAGTATTTTACCTGTTTCTTGTATGCGGCATTTCCAAGTAAGTTGTTTACAAGCGAGTAAAATTGCTTCCCCAACACTTTCTTGTGTATGTGTTGTATTTGCATTTTGTGGCACTAAATTTTCATCAAAATTACGCATCTGCACCAAAGTACTGCAACCTGATAATGCAGCGATAGTCGCTGCTAAAATAATTAATTTTTTCATGGGTAGTCCTTTGCTTTAAAACAATATGATAACTTAAGTTTGTGTGAAAATGCACCGTCTTAGTACATTTTTATAATGCTGTTTTTACAGCAAAGATTGAAGGTGCGAAGAGGCTTATAGACTTTGCTTCAAGGTGTTATTGATAAAGCTTAAATATGAGTATTTTTAGTGAGACAAATAAAAACGCGGTTAGTTATACTCGCCGCGTTTTTATGTTTAGTGACTAAAAGTCGTTTTTACTATGGCGTTCAGCTAATTGCTCGTGTTCTGGTCCCCAAGTACGATTTACACGACGGCCGCGTTTAACCGCAGGGCGACGCGCAATCTGCTTAGCCCAGCGCATTACATGAGTGTAAGACTCAACATCTAAAAATTCTGCTGCATCATAAATATCCCCAAGTACCAGTGAGCCATACCAAGGCCAAATCGCAATATCCGCTATTGAATACTCACTGCCTGCCATATAGTCATGGTCGCTTAAATGGCGATTTAATACATCTAGTTGACGCTTCACTTCCATGGTGAAACGGTCAATAGGGTATTGCATTTTATAAGGGGCGTAAGCATAAAAATGACCAAAGCCACCGCCTAAATACGGAGCAGAACCCATTTGCCAAAATAACCAGTTACGGCATTCAGTTTTACTGGTGTGATCGCTTGGCACTAGAGCTGCAAACTTTTCAGCTAAGTACTGTAAAATGGCACCCGACTCAAACACGCGCGTAACTGGGTTAGTACTGTGATCCATCAATGCTGGAATTTTTGAGTTAGGATTAACGCCTACAAAGCCTGAGCCAAACTGGTCGCCATCACCAATTTTAATTAAAAATGCGTCATACTCGGCTGCAGTAATGCCAAGCTCTAATAGCTCTTCAAGCATGATTGTGACTTTTTGGCCATTCGGCGTTGCTAAAGAATATAGCTGTAAAGCATGTTCGCCAACTGGCAGCTCTTGAGGGTGAGTTGCGCCGGCAATTGGCCGGTTTGTTTTAGCCCATTCACCGCCATTTTCTGCATCCCACTGCCACACGGCTGGTGGGGTATAGTTTTCGCTGTTACTCATCAAAACTCCTCAATCGTTGGATATAGATGTTATTACGAACAATCCATCCTAGTTGATCATTAAGGGCAAGGGAAGTAAAGTTAAATTTCAATTCATACTAATGGCACAATCAATAAACATGGCTTGGCAATTGGTTTTTAATTGCTGAGCCATCGGTGAGGCTGTAACCCAGATAAGCAACAGCAAAACAGAGTAGTAAATAGCTAGTTTTTATAATGCTCCTTATTATTTTAGCGAAATAAATACTAACGGATCCGTGTCGCTGATTCAGAATATCAACGAAAAATTTGTTTTTGTCGCGCAGCGCTGTATTGCCGATTCTGCCCAGCGCTAAACTGAGGTATAATGCTTGAATTGCTAGTAACTGCCTCAATATAGTTACTACTCATTGCGATGTTGTATTATTTTCAATGCAAATCATTTTTGTGATAACATCACATTTTAGTATCGCATTACTTTTTAATATTTGGATTTGTCGTGGCGCAAGTAAGAGCTAGAGTCCAGCTTAATGTTGGCAAAAACAGTGATATTCCCGCAGAGATCGTGTCATTTAGCGGTTTAAAAGATGGCCAAGAGCACGTTGCTTTAGTATTTAATAATGCTGACAGTGAGCAATCTGTGCCGCTTATTCGCATGCATTCAGAGTGTTTAACCGGCGATGTTTTTCACTCATCACGGTGTGACTGTGGTGAACAACTTAACGAATGCATTGAGATGATGCATCAACAAGGTGGTATTTTACTTTATTTACGCCAAGAAGGGCGTGGTATCGGTTTGTATAACAAAATTGATGCTTATGTATTGCAGTCGCAAGGTATGAATACCTACGAAGCAAACAATCATTTAGGTTTTGCAGATGACTTACGTGATTTTTCTGACGCAGTATTGATGCTCGAAGCGATGGGATTGGCTCATGTGAAGCTTATGACTAACAACCCTAAAAAGCTGAATGCGTTAAAAGATGCAGGTATCGAAGTGGTATCAGTGATTGGCACGCATGCACATCTAAAAGCTGGTTTAGCGGGTAACAAAGCATACTTAGAGACGAAAATTAAGCATGGTGCACATATGTTAGATATAAAGAAGATTAAAAAACCTTAATTTTACGCCGTCGTCTATGTAATCCGATCCAACGCCGAGTTATACTCGGCGTGTTTTGTTGTTAATTTAAGAGCAAGTATGTCAATTGAATTACGAGTATTTAAGGCCGATGCTGGGCTGAAATGGTTTAAAGCAGGCTGGCTTATTTTTAAAACTCAGCCTTTTACCTTTATTTTTATGCATTTATTTATCGGTATTATTGGTTTGTTATCGCTATTTCTACCTTTTTTACAAATTATAGCTGCCTTAGCCACACCATTTTTAACCGCCGGCTTTTACCAAGCGGTGATCACCAAGCAGCAAGGTGGTAAAATTATGCTGGCCGATATCCTAAAACCGTTTACCAATAAAGGTAACCGTATGGGGTTACTGCGCTTAGCGCTCTATCAAATG
>NZ_DRGM01000109.1 GCF_011050055.1 Pseudoalteromonas prydzensis
CTGTACGAGTGCCCACACAGATGATTGCTTTATATTGTTAAAGAACGTTGCGATTAAAGTTAAACTTTATCTCGCTAGGGCTGCGCATATTACGCTTTCCTATTTTTTTGTCAACACTTAATTTTAAACTTTATTAAAAATCTAAACTCAAGTTTTACTCGACTTACTAAGTAGCTCATGCCCCGCTATGCGTTGCGCTCTGCCGTCTCAGTGGGGTCGCATTATAGGGTGCGGCGGATTTTACGCAAGCGTTTTTATGACATTTTTTGTATTTATTTTATACCCTCAAGATACCCAAAAGAAACTGACACCTTACCCACAAAAGCCTGTGGATAACTTCGATTTTTTCACCGTTTCACTAAACTATCTGCTTTGCTTATGGTAAGTTGCTCGCTGTTTTTTAAACTCGTTCATTAGGCATATAACATGATAGATATAATAAATAGTATTAGTGGGCTGCTTTGGGGTCATATTCTCGTCTACCTATTAATAGCGGCAGGACTCTTTTTTACTATTAAACTCAAGTTCATTCAATTTGTGCAATTCCCTCACATGATAAAGGTTATGTTTAACTCTCGCCAATGTGATAAAGATGGCATTTCCTCTTTTCAGGCATTTTGTACTTCTCTCGCAGCCCGTGTTGGTACCGGAAATATGGCCGGTGTTGCTGTTGCACTTTATTTAGGTGGTGCTGGGGCTATTTTCTGGATGTGGCTAATTGCATTAATAGGTATGGCAACGAGTTTTGCAGAAAGTACCTTAGCACAAGCCTATAAAACACGCGATGAACACGGTAACTTCCGTGGTGGTCCTGCTTATTATATGCAATACGGTTTAGGTAAGCGTTGGATGGGGGTGGTTTTCTCTCTGTGTTTAATACTTGCCTTTGGTTTGGTATTCAATGCTGTGCAATCTAACTCTATCGCCGCTGCATTTAAAGTCGCTTTTGACATTCCCAATTACGTTGTAGGGTTAGTGCTAGTCGTTGGCTCTGGCATTATTATATTTGGTGGCCTGAAAACTATTTCTCGCTTTGCAGAGTTGGTTGTGCCATTTATGGCCTTAGCTTACTTACTTGTAGCACTTTATGTGTGTGCAATGAATGCATCAGAATTACCGACTGTATTTATGCGCATTATCAATAGTGCCTTTGGCATTGAACAAGCCGGTGCTGGTGCGATTGGTTACGGTGTTATGCAGGCAATGATCCAAGGTATCAAACGTGGCTTATTCTCAAACGAAGCTGGTATGGGTAGCGCAGCAAATGCGGCAGCGACTGCGACGCCAAATCCGCCCCATCCTGCCTCCCAAGGTTATGTACAAATGCTTGGGGTGTTTATTGACACTGTCGTCATTTGTAGTGCAACCGCCGCGTTGATCTTGCTCTCTGATCAATTAGTAGCTGACTCTGGCGTAACAGGCATTGCATTAACTCAGGCAGCCCTTGAAGAACATGTTGGTAGTTGGGGCACAATCTTTGTTGCGATTGCTATCTTGTTCTTTGCTTTTACTTCGATTGTTGCCAACTATTCATACGCTGAAACTAATCTATTATTCTTAGAGCATAATCATGAGCATGGTATGTTGATCTTTAGGCTTGTAGTATTAGGTATGGTGATGTTTGGCTCTGTGAGTGAATTGGGGTTGATCTGGACCTTAGCTGATATTTCGATGGGCCTCATGGCAATCGTGAATGTTATTGCACTGTTTATGTTATCTGGCGTAGTGATCTGGCTTGCCAACGATTATACCGCACAACGTAAAGCGGGTAAGTTACCCACTTTCGATCCAACTCAAAATAAACAACTTGATAAAACTATCCCTACAGGCATTTGGCATAAAAACTAAAACACTTTGATAAATCAATAAGGGAGCCTAGGTGCTCCCTTTTTTGATCGTAGCTATATGATTATTAGTGCATTCATTACAAGCTCAGCTTCAGTTGCCACAAAGCGATTAAACAATTTCACTGCTAATGCACGCTGCTTTATCAAGATCTATAAAAGAAAATGAAGCAAGCTTTTACTTTGTATCTGCTAATTTATCTTGTTTTTTCAACCAGTTGGTTCATTTGCGTGACAAGTGTACTGATGACTTCTTGAATTTTAAGGACATCATTAACCGTAGCCGTAACGATTGCAAAGGGGGTTAAAACGAGTGATAACGCTAAGCAAACACCAAAAACAGCGCAACCCAAAATTGATTGAGACCCTGTTTAAAATTACCCATACCAGTTAATACTTTCAAAAGTAACGAAAGTTAAGTCTATATCAAAAATAATTAGTGGCATGATTTATTTTAATTAGATTTATTACGTAGCTTATTGGAATATAAAGGGGATTAGATTAATAGTTGAGAATATAAAGTGGTGCCCGAGGCCGGACTTGAACCGGCACGACTTGTTAGTCGAGGGATTTTAAATCCCTTGTGTCTACCAATTCCACCACTCGGGCATCGAGTTTGCTAATTAAAGCGTGTGGAGTAATTATTTGGAGGCGGAACCCGGAGTCGAACCGGGGTAAACGGATTTGCAATCCGGTGCATGGCCACTCTGCCATCCCGCCTAAATGTATCCAAATAATTTGGAGCGGTCCACGAGGCTCGAACTCGTGACCTCGACCTTGGCCAGGTCGCGCTCTACCAACTGAGCTAGTAC
>NZ_DRGM01000110.1 GCF_011050055.1 Pseudoalteromonas prydzensis
CCTTCTGCAAGCGGAGTCGGTACATCCACCGACCAACTGCCATCTGCAAGTACTGTCGCCGTTAAGGTTTGTATATCACCATTGGCATCGGTGACTGTAATGCTCACCAACCCACCTATTTCATCACTGCTGCCAGTGATAGTTGGGGTGCTGTCGTTCGTCGCAGCCAACGGATCAATATCAAAGGTTGGTGCAAGAGTATCGATCACTCCGCCGTTTTCTGTATCAGACGCGGTATTACCGGCGGCATCGGTGACGCTGGCATCAACAACAAAAGCGCCTTCTGCAAGCGAGGTCGGTACATCCACCGACCAAGTGCCATCTGCAAGTACTGTCGCCGTTAAACTTTGTATATCGCCATTGGCATCGGTGACGATAACACTCACTAACCCACCAATTTCATCACTGCTACCGGTAATAGTTGGCGTGCTATCGTTCGTCGCAGCCAACGGATCAATATCAAAGATTGGGGCAAGGGTGTCGATCACCCCGCCGTTTTCTGTATCAGACGCAGTATTGCCTGCGGCATCGATGACACTAGCATCAACAACAAAAGCGCCTTCTGCAAGCGGAGTCGGTACATCCACCGACCAAGTGCCATCAGCCAGCACGGTGGCGGTTAAGGTTTGTACATCGCCATTGGCATCGGTGACCGTAATGCTCACCAGCCCGCCAATTTCATCACTGCTACCGGTGATAGTTGGGGTGCTGTCGTTGCTATCTGCTAACGGATCAATATCAAAGATTGGCGCTTGGGTGTCAATCACCCCGCCGTTTTCTGTATCAGACGCAGTATTGCCTGCAGCATCGGTGACGCTGGCATCAACAATAAACGCACCTTCTGCAAGCGGTGTCGGTACATCCACCGACCAAGTACCATCTGCAAGTACTGTCGCCATTAAGCTTTGTATATCACCATTCGCATCGGTGACTGTAATGCTCACCAGCCCGCCAATTTCATCACTGCTACCGGTGATAGTTGGGGTGGTGTCGTTCGTCGCAGCCAGCGGATCAATATCAAAGATTGGGGCAAGGGTGTCAATCACTCCGCCGTTTTCTGTATCAGACGCAGTATTGCCTGCAGCATCGGTGACGCTGGCATCCACTTGGAATGCGCCTTCTGCAAGCGGAGTCGGTACATCCACCGACCAAGTGCCATCTGCAAGCACGGTGGCGGTTAAGGTTTGTACATCGCCATTGGCATCGGTGACTGTAATACTCACCAGCCCGCCAATTTCATCACTGCTGCCGCTGATGGTAGGCGTGCTGTCGTTGCTATCTGCTAACGGATCAATATCAACCGTCGGTGCAAGAGTATCGATCACTCCGCCGTTTTCTGTATCAAACGCAGTATTGCCTGCAGCATCGGTGACGCTGGCATCCACTTGGAATGCGCCTTCTGCAAGCGGAGTCGGTACATCCACCGACCAACTGCCATCTGCAAGTACAGTTGCCGTCAAGGTTTGTATATCGCCATTGGCATCCGTTACCGTAATACTCACTAGCCCGCCAATTTCATCACTGCTACCGGTGATGGTAGGCGTGCTGTCGTTGCCATCTGCTAACGGATCAATATCAACCGTCGGCGCTTGAGTATCGATCACCCCGCCATTTTCTGTGTCGCTAGCGGTATTGCCGGCGGCATCGGTGACGCTAGCATCAACAACAAAAGCGCCTTCTGCAAGCGGAGTCGGTACATCCACCGACCAAGTACCATCAGCCAACACAGTGGCGGTTAAGCTTTGCACATCGCCATTCGCATCGGTGACGATGACACTCACAATACCACCAATTTCATCACTGCTACCGGTGATGCTTGGGGTGCTGTCGTTGCTATCTGCTAACGGGTTGATATCAACCGTTGGCGCTTGAGTATCAATGATGCCTGTTGCTTGTGCCTCACTTGTTAGACCATCCACTGTGACGCTTGCATCAACAGTGTATTCACCTTCGGCAACTGTATTTTGCGCTTCAACACTCCATATGCCTGCGGTGACAGTTGTAGTAAGCGTTTGGCTATTATTATTGCTATCGGTAATTATAACGGTAATGATTGCGCCGTCGGGAGCATCAGATGTGCCACTGATCATAGGTGTAACATCGTTGCTATCATCAATCGTATCAATACTAATACTTGGCGCATTATCATTTAAAATAAAGCTACTAGAAGCAGTTGCTTGATTGCCGGCAGCATCAGTGATGTTCGCAATAACATCAATAGTGCCGTTCTGCAATACATTAGGCACTTCGACTGACCAACTGCCATCCCCATTTACTATCGCGGTCAAGTTTTGTGAAGTGACACCATCATTAACAACTAAGTTCACTACGCTGCCCGCAGGCTCATTTGTTTGGCCGCTGATGATCGGTGTGGTGTCATTCACCGTGCCTAAGTTATCGATAGTTAAAGTCGGTGCTGTTGCGTCAATAACCCCGCTATCTGACACTGTACTTTGATTACCAAATGTATCTGCCACGCTTGCTGTAACGGTAAAATTGCCATCTGGTAATGCGTTATCAGGACTAATAGACCAACTACCATCAGCGCCTACAACAGCTAATAAGGTTTGCGTATTTCCGCTACTATCAGTTACTAAAACAGTAACTACACTACCTGCATCGGTGTCACTAGTACCACTAATTAATGGTGTGTTATCACTGGTTAATTGATCAAAATCGAGAGTTAAGACAGGGCTTGTATTATTAAAAGTACCTATCTCAGTATCTGTTCCTGTGTTACCTGCAGCATCAGTTACTGATGCTGTAACAGTAAACTCACCTGCCGCAACGGGAGTAGTCACATCAAAGGACCAATTGCCATTGGCATCAGTTGAAGCTGTGTAAGTTTGACTATTGTTTTGCGAATCTGTGACAACAATTGAAACAATACTGCCTAACGACGCACCTTGAGTGCTCCCAGCAATAACTGGCGTACTGTCATTAATATCACCCACAGTATCTATTATTATTGTCGGTGCAGTAATATCAACAATACCTGTAATAGCTGCATTTGCTGTATTACCAAAACTATCCGTAACCACCGCCGTAACACTAAACTCGCCTTCGGCTAAATCCTGTGATGGCGTAACAGTCCAATTACCATTTGCATCGACCGTTGTTACTAATGTTTCGGTTTGCCCATTGATATCCGTAATAACGACTTGTACTTGATCGCCAGCAGCTGCATTTAACGTACTCCCTGTAAGCTCTGGAGTCGTGTCATTTGTTTCACCAACAATATTAATAGTTATTGATAATAAACTAAGATCAATCAACCCTGTTGTGCTGTCTGATGCTTGATTACCAGCCGTATCAACAACCGTTGCAACAACTGAATATTGGCCTTGGGCTAAACTGCTTGGCACTTCAACCGCAAAACTGCCATCAATCAAAGTTTGTGTTGTGAATATTTGTTGCGCACCATTGGCATCAACCACAACAATAGACACCAAGGTGCCACTGGCAACACCTTGAACCTGACCTGAAATAGTTGGCGTATCATCAGCCGAATTCGCTAATGTATCTAAACTGATCAGCGGAGCGGTTACATCAATTAAGCCAACGCTTGTATCGCTCGCCTGATTACCTGCCTCATCGCTAACACTTGCCGTAACAGTGTAATCGCCTTCTGCTAACGCAATACTAGGGTCAACTTGCCAATTACCAGCCGCGTCAGTGACAGCTATTATTGTTTGCTGATCGCCATTACTATCGGTGATCACTAAGGTCACTGTCGTGCCCGCATTCACACCCAGCGTAGTTCCACTAATGGTCGGTGTTGTATCGTTGCTTTCGCCAAGTGTATTAATAGTAATTGTCGGCGCTGTTATATCTACTACACCAACTTCGCTATCACTGGCAGTATTACCAGCACTATCAGCCACGGTTGCGGTTACTGTAAACTCGCCTTCTACAAGCGGATCTGTAACCTCTGCAGACCAACTACCATCCGCCGTCACTGTCGCTGTTAATGTTTGTGTTGCACCATTACTCGCTACAACAGTTATTGATACGAGTGTGCCCGTCGCCACACCATTGGCCGATCCGGTCAATGTCGGAGTCGTATCATTGGTATCAGCAATTGCATCAATCGCAATTACAGGTGCTGTTAAATCTATAACCGCCGTCGCTTCTGCATTGCCTTCATTACCAGCAGCATCAACAGCGTTGGCTTGTACATTATATGGGCCCTCAGCTAATGCTGCCGTTGTAATACTCCAATTACCTTGTTGATCAACCTGCGTTACAAATGTTTGCACTTGACCGGCGCTATCAGTCACAGTAAGCGTCACATCATCGCCTGCATCTAAACCGACAACAGAGCCGGTGATTGTGACCACTGGCGAAGCTGAATCAGTTAACGTAGCAATACTTATAACAGGCGCAGTGGTATCTATATCTGCTGTAATAGTATCTGAAACTGGCTCACCATCTGGACCAATTACTGTTACATCAACAACGATTGGGCCATCCGGTAATGGCTCAATTGCTGGCGAAGTAAACGTGCCATCGGGTTGCACAATCACAGCTATGGTTTGTACATTATCCAATGCATCAGTGATGGTAATTAATACTGTTTCTCCGACTAAGTTAGTCGATGTGCCGGAAATAACTGGTTGTGGATTATTAATTAGGCCAATGTCATTTAACGTTAAACTACCAATTAACGCGGTTTCGGGCACCACCCCATCGGTCGTATCACGAAGAGAAAAAATGTCATCATTGTTAGCTGTAAAGCTATCATCAAAAGATAAACTACTTGGATCAATACCCTCAGCGATACGTGCAAGTTCCACAAAAGAAGTACCGCCACCGGAACCAGTTGCAGCATTACCACCAGCGGCAGTGGCTTCTAATGTATCCAATAAATCACCGCCACTTTCAAGGGCACTCAAAAAATCACTGACATCTTCATTTAAAGGAGAAGATGATGCCTCATCTGCACTATTGGGTTGATTTAAACTGGCAATGGCATCATCGATACTATCATCAAAAATTGTGGTTTCAGAACTATCCCGTGTAGTCTCGGCAACAAGATCGGGGGTAATTTGCACTCGCTGATTAGCAGGAATAGCAAGTGATATACCTTTAACATCAATTAATAATGACGAATTAGCAGCGGTGATTACAATATCGCCAACGGTAATTGTATCTCCCAATGACAACGCCTTAATTGAACCATCTTCTAAAACGATCCCAGCTGAGCCTTGAATGTCTATGATCAGTAATTGATTTGCGTCCATTTTGCTACCTTTAATCAAGAGTTATACCTTTGTATTACTCAAATTTAGGACACCACAGCCAAAAGGATACTGGACTAAAGTACAGGTAGTAACACTACAGATTAATACTAAAAACTTAGAAGACTGGTGAAAATTAATTTTTATGCTAGGAGTAACTTATATTTGCACTAATCAATTTCCTTGTCTAAAACTAAATTTAATTACCCATAAATTTGGATCTAAGAGGACGAAATGGCTAAGAAAACTAACTTTACCGGTACTAGATTAACAACTCTAATTGGTTTGGTTTTAGCTGCAAATGGATTTACCCCCAATCTTTATGCAGAACAAACTTCGATCATGCCTTTAACTTATGTAGCCGACAAAGCAATTGCTAGCAACCCTGAAGTTCAGCAAGCTTGGCATGCTTTTAAAGCATCTGTTTATGGCATTGACGCAGCACAATCTGGGTATTTACCGACCCTCGATGCATCGATCAGTGCAGGCTATGAAAAACGCAACTATGGTATAGAAGATGAATATAACCGCAATACCGCAGAGTTAACATTACGACAAATGCTCTATGACGGTTTCCAAACATCTAATGCTGTTAAACGCTTTGAGCGAATTCAACTTATTCGCTATTTTGAAATGCTCTCCCAAGCAGAGCAAATAGCCCTGCAAGCAAGCGTTGCCTACCTTGATGTACAAAAGTTCACCACCTTAGTTGAGCTGGCACAAAAAAACCTTCAAGAGCATGAATCGGTTTATCAACAAATTGAACAAAGCGTGGGTGCTGGAGTTGCTAGAGCTGCCGACCTTGAACAGATCAGCGGCCGTCTATCACTTGCACAATCAAATGTAATGACTGAATACGCAAACCTCCATGATGTCAGCGCCCGCTACTTACGCATAGTCGGCGAACTTCCTCAGCAAGGTAGCGTGGCAGCAAAATTAAATGAAGACAGTATTCCGATTTCAATTAACCAAGCGCTTGATATTGCATATAAAAACAGCCCTAATTTTTATGCCTCTTTATATAACATTGAAGCGCAGCAAGCTAATGCGCAATCACAGAAATCCGCCTTTCATCCAAAGGTTGATTTATCGGCTCGATATGGCTCCCAAGATCGCGATGAACTTGGCTTTAATGAAACCAGAACTGAAGCCAGAGTTGGCATTGATGTACGATACAACTTATACAATGGTGGTTTAGATAGTGCCAATCTTGATCAAGCATACCAAGAAGTTAATATTGCAAAATTCCAACGCGATCAATCTTGTATTGAAATCCGCCAGAACCTGCAAGTTGCTTATAACAATGTAAAAGTACTTGAAAGTAAACTACCTTCGTTAGATCAACACCGCCGTTCATCTGACAAAGTGAAAATAGCCTACAAAGATCAATTTGATATTGGCCAACGTACGTTATTAGACGTACTCGATGCCGAAAACGAATCGTTTCAATCTAACCGCTCATACACTGCAGCACTTTACGATCGTCAAGGTGCAATACTCACTATGCTCGCGGAAATGGGCAAACTACTGCCGACCTTAAATGTTAGCTCTGACAAATTTCCGAAAATTACAGAACTAACTGATGATCCAATCGCCCACAATGCCGAGTTTATTTGTCCTAAATACGACGTGGCAGCCACGATCAATCGCCAGGAGTTCTTGCAAAAAAAGGCCCAACGAGATAGCGCCTACATGACAGTCACAGCAATGCCAAGCTATCTCAATGCACCCGCGCTAAGTACATTTAACGATGATGATAATGACGGTGTTGCTAACGAACAGGATGACTGCCCATCAACGCCTACTTTCACCGAAGTAGATGATAAAGGCTGTACAAAATACAACAGCAATACCAGTAATGTAGAAATCGGTATTCCGTTTGCGGCTGACTCCAGTGTAGTGCGCCCTGAGTATTTGCAAGAAATCGCTCGTCTTGCTGACTTTTTGCAATCTCACCCATCTAAAAATGTGGAAATACAGGGGCATGCGTCACTAGAAGGGCCCGCTCTTTACAACAAAAAACTCTCGGAAAAACGCGCATTCTCAGTCGCCGAAATATTAATTCAACAATACGGTGTGTTACCTAGACGGGTTAAATCACTTGGCTACGGAGTTGATAAGCCAAGGATCAATGAAATATCTGTGCGCGCGAATGCCGCCAATAGACGTATTGAGGCTGTAATAACAGACACAAATACGGGCAATAGTATTGTTGCATCAGGTTACTAACGTTTAGCAGTAAAACTTAATATGTAACATTGGAAGTTATATGGAAATAGATGATGTAATCAGTCATGGTGGAGTATTAGTAGATTGCCTAGCAATATTATGCCACTACCATGACCGAGAATTTTCCCGTGAAACCTTGCTTAACGGGCTGCCTCTTGAGCAAGGTAACCTTACCCCTTCTGGTTTTTCAAGGGCAGCAAAGCGTATTGGCTTTAAAACTAAAGTTGTCAATAAGCAATTATTGAAAATCAATACCGCCTTATTACCCGCAATTTTATTGCTTGAGAATAATCAAGCCTGTGTAATAACTGCACTGGACCCACTCACGCAAACAGTTGAGGTTATTTACCCTGAACTTAGTGACTCGGCAGTGACCTTGAATGTTGTAGATCTAAGTCAAAACCCGACTGACATTATTATTTATACACGCCCAGAGTTCACCTTTGATGCACGCTCGCCAGTACTGCAAAAGTTATCTAAAGATGGTTGGTTTTGGGGAGTTATTAAAGAGTGTCGCCCCTTATATAAAGACGTAATAATTTCAGCCATTGCACTGGGCGTACTGTCAATTGCGATGCCCTTGTTTGTAATGAACGTGTATGACCGAGTAGTTCCAAATCAAGCCGTAGAAACCTTATGGGTATTAGCCATTGGCGTATTAATAGCGCTGACTGCTGACTTTGCTCTGAGATTAGTGCGCAGCTATTTTGTCGAGCTGGCTGCCAGTCGCATCGATGTAAAAGTTTCTGCGGTGATAATGGAGCGAGTACTCGGTATGCAATTAAAAAACCGCCCAGCAGCAGCAGGATCATTCGCCAGTAATATTCAATCATTTGAAGCGGTACGCAGTTTTTTCAGCTCTATAACGCTTATCGCCTTGGTCGATTTACCTTTTGTACTTTTATACCTCACAGTGATTGCAATCATAGGTGTACAGCTTACTATCCCTATTATTGTCGGAGCACTGCTGCTGCTCTGCTATGCCTTAGCCGCCCACCGTAAATTAGAAGCACTATCAGAACAAACAATGAAAGCCAGCTCGATGCGCAATGCCATTTTGGTCGAAAGCCTGACCAATATCGAAGATGTAAAAAGCTTTCACAGTGAATGTAAAACTCAAGCAACATGGGAAAAATCAACAATTTATATTGCCCGCGTTAATGCACAAAGCCGGCTCATTTCTGGCTCCATTGCCAATTCAGCGACGTGGCTGCAACAGTGTGTTGGCGTGATTATAATGATGATTGGCGTACACTTAGTGATCGCTGGTGATTTAACCCAAGGTGGCTTGATCGCCGCCTATTTATTGTCTTCACGTACCATGGGGCCAATCGGCCAATCCGCTGCGGTACTGGCACAATTTCACCATGCCGCCATTGCAATGCACTCGCTTAATGAAATCATGGCAAAAGAAGTTGAGCGCCCAGCAGGTAAACATTGGTTAAGTCACCCCGTATTACGTGGCGATATAGAATTTCACAACGTGCATTTTAAATACTCCGATGAAAGTAACGAAGCATTATCTGGGGTCTCTTTCAAAATTCAAGCCGGTGAAAAAGTCGCTATTTTAGGGCGTAATGGCTCAGGAAAAAGTACCTTAGAGAAACTAATTTTAGGATTACATGAGCCAAGTTCAGGATCAATTTTAATTGATAACACAGATATTCATCAAATAGACCCAGCAGAATTACGCCATAATATTGGTTATGTCCCGCAAACTATCTCGCTCTTTTTTGGCACCCTTAAAGACAACATCACCTTAAGTGCATGGCACGCCAAAGATGAGCAAATTATTAGTGCTTGTGAACGCAGCCAATTATTCGAGCTTATAAATTCTCACCCCGATGGCTTTGATCTGCAAGTTGGCGAACAAGGCCGATTACTCTCTGGTGGCCAACGTCAAGCGGTTGGCATAGCGCGAGCCTTGATCAATGACCCGCCGATACTGGTTCTTGATGAACCAACCTCGGCATTGGATCATAATAGCGAAGCTAAAATTATCGCCAATTTAAAACAACACAGCCAAGATAAAACCTTGCTGGTGATAACTCACCGAACATCCTTGCTGGAGCTAGTTGATCGCATTATTGTACTTGATAATGGCAAAATCATTGCCGATGGCCCAAAAGCGCGCGTCATCGCATCTTTGCATAACCAAACGGTGGCGGAGCGTGCCTCATGAGTAAAAATAAACTCACTTTAGAGCAACGCTCATTTGAATCAGTAGGTCGCGCCATAGAGGTGAGCAAAGAGCAACAACCATCACTGTTTAATAACTTATTTAAAGGCTGGCTCAGCCCACCTAATAGCCAAGATTGGGTGGTCGATGCACAATGGGAAAAAATGCAACAGCAGCCAGCCAGTGCACGGTTCCTACTGTATTTAATTTGTCTCAGTATGGGGTTGTTATTCATCTGGTCTGCGTTTGCCAACTTGGATGAAGTCGCTCGTGGTGAAGGACGCGTGATCCCGTCAAATAAACTGCAGCTTATTCAATCTTACGACGGCGGCATGGTCGAACAAATTAATGTCCGTGAAGGACAAGTGGTTAACACGGGTGATGTACTGATAAAAATTGATCCTACTCGGTATATTTCTAGCTTTCGAGAAAACCAATCGAAAGTGCTGTCACTCAGTGCCAAAGTAGCGCGTCTTGAAGCGCTAACTAAAAAACAACCACTAATTTTTGAAACTAAACTCACCACTAATGCGCCGGGAGTCGTCATGCACGAACAAGCGCTTTACAGCAGTAATAACCAAGAGCTTGAGCAACAAGTTGCCATTCATAAGCGCCAATTAGAGCAGCGCCGCCAAGATCATATTGAAGCTCAAGCAGCCCTGCAACAACATACCGATGCATTACGGCTAATAAATCGCGAGCTACACGTTACTCGCCCGCTACTGCGCTCTGGCGCGGTATCTGATATCGACATCATTCGTTTAGAGCGCCAAGCTGTTGACTTAAATGGTGAAATAAACCGTTCTAGGGCTGTGATTAACCGTAGTCTCGCTGCCATCAATGAAGCAAAAAACAAAGTGACCGAAGTTGAATTATCGATGATCAATCGCTGGAATAACGAACTGTCAGAAGCACGACTGCGCTTAGATGCTATCAAAGAAACCGAATCCGGTTTAGCCGATAAAGTCACCCAAACTGAGATCCGTTCTCCTGTTAATGGCACAGTACAACGCCTTATGGTCAATACTGTGGGGGGAATTTTACAGCCAGGTAGTGATGTATTAGAGATTATACCGCTGGATGACCAACTAATAGTCGAGGCCAAAATACCACCCAAAGATATTGCCTTTTTACGGCCAGGGCAAGCCGCGATGATCAAATTTAGTGCCTACGATTTTGCTATTTACGGCGGTTTAAGCGCTGAGGTTATCCAAATTAGCGCCGATACCATTACTGATGAGCGCGATAACACTTTTTATTTAGTGCAGCTTAAAACCAACAAAAATCAATTTGCCGATAACCTGACAATTATTCCCGGTATGACTACCCAGGTTGATATTATCACCGGCAAAAAAACCGTGTTGGAGTACTTACTTAAACCTGTATTACGAGCAACATCATTAGCAATGACAGAGCGTTAATTAACATTATTCGCACGTTTATATGGAACAATAATGCGCCAAAGTGTATTTATCACCGAAGCTGAACTTATTTCACCGCATTGGCAAGCAGCCTACCCTGAATGTGAAATTAGTAATAAACAGCCTAACAACATTACCGCCGACACCATTTTATGGATCTTAGCGGGCAGTCCTGATTGGCTGAATATAGTGCAAAAACACAGTAAAAGCCGCATTCCAGTGATTGTTATGACCAAAGAGCTGAATATGGCCGAGCTTTGCGCTGCACTGCAAATGGGTGCTCGCGGTTATGTTGAAGCATTTGCAAATCAGGTGATTATAGAGCAAGTTGCAGAAACAGTAATACGTGGCGGCATCTGGCTGCCGGGGCAGTTGTTATCGAACTTAGTGGGTGTATTATCAAAACAACCTATTACCTACCAACACCCTTGTGATCTAACGCTATTAACCAAGCGCGAGCGCCAAGTGGTTGATATCGTGGTCACCGGTGCCAGTAATAAGGTTGTGGCAAAACAATTAAGTATTACCGAACGCACAGTTAAAGAACATATGAGCTCAATATTTAATAAGCTCAAAGTCCGTGATCGCATGCAACTAATGCTAGCAGTGAAAGGCAGTTAAACATTAAGTCACCTGACGCGATGTAAAATCGCTACCAGATAAATTATAGCTCCACGCCCGTAGGCTCGGGTTTATCCCACACAGTTTCCCCCCGTAAAAAACACCGAACTGTATGTTATTCAATTACTTGTTCCTGTTTTTCGTCATCAACTGGTTGCGATACAAAACCATCAAATCCTAACGCTTGTAGAGTAGTCTGATCTTCAGGGTTTTTTACTCCCTCGGCAATCACTGTGATCCCTATTGAATGAGCAAGCGAGCAGATCCCCCTTAAAAAGGTCTGATTGTCTTGGCTATAACTAATGTTGTGTCCATAGACGCTATCTACTTTAATCATTTCAAGGCCTAGCTCATGAATTTTATCTATTTTGGTAAAAGCAGAGCCAACCCTTTTCAACGCTACTTTCGCGCCCATACTCTTTACTTGAATACAAAAACCTTTAAATAGCGCAAACTCTGAAACCGCGATACTTTCACGCACATCAAAACAAATATGCTTAGCTAATTTTGGAAAGGCCAATAAATAGGTAAGGATCGCAGCCACGGCGCTATCATCAAGTAATGTTTCCCGTGATAACTCTACCGAGATAAGATTTAAATCGTCACGCTGCTCAAACACTTGGACTAAATACTTGATCAGCCCCCAATCTAAGCGAGCAAGTAATTTCAGCCGCTGCGCCCATTGATAATAGTAGCCACTGCGATACAGCTCTCCATTGAGTAATAAGCTTAAACTGAGTTGATTTTGCAACAGCTTACCAGAAAAGGAGGTAACAGGATAAAGCAGAACATCAAGCGCATTGGTATCTAAAGCATGCTCTATCGCTTCGCGCCAACTTTCAGCATCGCTAAATAACTCGTTGCGCTGTTTATTGTTATTCACTTGAGCTTGCATTTGCGGTTGTGTGAGCGCCACTTTTAATAAGTTATCAACCCGCTTTAATAGTGTAAAGCGACTATCTTCACGCTCTATATAACTACAGGCATGCGGAATAGCTAAGTTAATTTGACTATAATCAGCTAATAACGTTTGATGTAGCTTGAATACTTGCGCACTTAAACTTTCAAGGTCATCAGTGTCGCTCACTAACACAGCAAAATCGGCATGTGATAAACGAGCAATATGATTCTCTGAGAAACGGTCTTCGTTAGTTTCTAAAAAAGCCACTAACGTTTGCGTAAATCGACGTAAAAAATCCACCATCTCAACGCGGTTAACTTGTTCACTTATTTGATCAAGATTGACAATTCGAAATAAAAACAATCCGCCGTGTGCTTGCTCTCGTGATTGCTGTAAATGAGATTCTAAGGTGGCGATAAAGTATTCTCGATTCGCCAATCCAGTCAACGCATCATGCTGACTTTTAAAACGAAACTCCTCTAAGCGCCGTTTATCTTCTTTAATTATGCGACTAAAGCGCGTTGATAATAAATTCATCGACGTTACTAAACGGGCAAACTCGTAAGTCTTGGGCACGTTAGATTTAATAAAACGTTTATCGCCAAGCGCATTAGCTTGCTGTACAACATCATCGAGAGGACGCAATATTTTCCTTAAAATATAAGCGCTTGCGATACATGCAAATATAGCTACCACAAAGAAACTAAAAAACAAGCGAACGGTGCTTGCCCATAATGCTTGCTCTGTATATTGAGTGTGACTTTCTACATATAAAGTACCAAATTGTTGCCAACCATCGCTCACTTGCGCAACCCCAGGCATCACTTGCAACTGATAAAAATGATGAAACCACACTGGTGCCGTGGTATCAAATTCGCCACTAAAAACTCTTTTTATGATCGCCTCACCCTGCGGATTTTGTAATTCAATACGTTGATAATGGCCTGTATCAAAAGTAGCTGAAATCAGTATTTCGAGTTCAACAGGATCTTTATGTAGCTGACTAAGCATTAAAGCTAAGCCATTGGCATTGTCGATATTTTTTAAATACAACTGAGAAGTAAAATAGTGTTTGGCTGAATACGTACTAATAAGCACACTACTGACAAAACCAATAATGATCACCGCTAAAATTGCCAACCATAGCTCTTGCCGCAAAGTGATACTTTTGTTACGTTTAAACAAGGAAATAAAGCTCATCACCACATAACTCCTTCTAACTTCGTCTGCTCAATGATATTACGCCAGCGAGATAACCGTGCTGTAGGGTTTGCCACACTCTGCGTTGAATTATTCGCCCAAAGACCTTGGCTATTAAAACTGAAAACAGGACTGAGATCAGTGCGTTTAGCTGCGGGCAGTACTTTGGTAATTAAACTATCTAAAATTAGCGGCTGTGCATTGGGGGTAACAAAATACCCCAGTACCATATGCGCTTGTGTTTGTGTTGAATTTGGACCGCCAATTTGCGCTTTAACATAGATCAGTCGTAATTTACTGTCAGCTATCCCTAATGCGCGCAAGCTAATATATTTAGCAATGGCGTAATCTTCGCAGTCACCTAAGCCTTTACCTAAGGTTTCGAGAGGCGTTGCCCAGTAGTCATTTTGTTGCCAAAGTTGTATATCAGTGCGATAGCGTAGATTGCGAGCAAAAAAGTCGTTTACGATTAAAATTTTTTGTTGTTCGGTTTTATTTTGTGACTGGACTAACATCGTTTGCCAATTGCGAGCAACCACCACACGTGTAGGCCCAAACTGTTGGTTCATTTTTTCTAAAAAGGTATTAAATTGGATGGGTAAGCGATCAGCACACACGAGCGTGGTTGCGAATATTAAAAACAGCAAAAAATGCAGTAACGGGCGATTACGCCATTTACTCAAAGATACACAACCAGAGCGAAAAGCGCTCACAGAGGCAGCCTTGAGTAGATCACTAAAAAACGCGTTAAACTTTTTCTTGTCACAAGCTTTATTCAATAAAAAACAGTAAATAAAGCATAGCACTGAAGCGTTAACAGTGAGATATTTTAGTCATTTTTTTGTTGCTGATTGGAGCTCAATAACAACCAATGTATTCGTTACTAGGCTCTAATAATAGGTCACTTTTTTTACTTCACGTGGTTTTATTTCGCCTATGTATAAATCATGCACACGTTTCATATCAAGCTGTAACTCTGTGGCGTAGGTATCACCTACCGCGTAGCTTTTAATCACTTGCGCGCCTTTGATAATCCCTTGTACTTGGCTTTGTAATCGATCGTTTTGCGCAATACTGCCTTGCACTGTAGTTCCTGCGGTAATCTTTTGCCCATAGACTTGCTCTGCAAGTTCTCGGTACGCTTCAAGTTTTGATGCTTTTATTGCCATTAACGAGCGTTGTGATTGATTATCACCCGGCTGTGCGCTAATTGGCGCATAACCTACAGCTTTTAAAATTGGGTAGTTATCCGGCTCTATATACTTATACTCAACATGTTTATCAAAAATACTGCTACAGCCAGCTAAACCTAAACTTACTAGTATACAAATTGAAATCACAATACGCATGGCTTCTCTCACGCTTTAAACGGGTCATTAATTTTTAAGTTAATGCACAATCAATGCCATAATTAACTCGTTTGCTAGTTTTAAACGCCGCACTAAAACAATTGGTACAGTCCTTGCTTTATCACTGCTAATAGCAAATGTATGGTCATGGGGTTTGGGTAATGAAGCACATTTTATCAACAGTAGTAATCGCCACAAGTTGGCTGGGCATGAGTCTTTTTTCTCCCAATACAATTGCGCAATGGTATGAATCGACTGGCCACGCCAGTATTAAAAATGATGACATTAGTGGCGCTAAATCTGCGGCCATCAAAGATGCCATCACCCAAGCGTTAGTGTTTTCGGGCGCACGCGTAAGCTCCATGCAAACCTTAGTCGATGGGGTGTTAACCCAAGATCAATTAAAAATAAACAGCCATGGTGAAATTCAAAAAATAGAGATGATCAGTGAAGATCGAACAGCCAACCAATTTGCTATCACTTTACGCTTAGATATCTTCCCACAACAAGAGCACTGCCCTGCAAATCAATTTACTAAATTTGTTGCAATCACCCAAACACAATTAAATAATCGCGAGCAAGCTCGCATGGGTCAAATTTTTGACATTGATAAAGCCACTAGCGAAGCGCTGTATAAAACATTAAGTCAATCGGCGATGAACGCTAAACCAACCGCCTATTTTAATTTTCCGATCCGGGTGAGCGAATTTTTTAATCAGCAGTACGACTATAGCAATGCCCTATTGGAAGAGATATCGAATCGTAGTAATTCTCAATATGTGCTACTAAGCCAAATTGTTGATATTTCTAACAGCGATAAACTCAATAACAGCTATGCATTTTGGCAAGACGAAACCTATCAACGTTCGTACAAGGTCGATTTCGCTTTATTTGATGGCACCACGTATGAACGACTATGGCAAAAAAGTTATCGCAGCCAAGCGATTTGGCCATTTGAAAAAACAGCCATTATCGATGTATACAGTGAAAAATTTTGGAGTTCAGATTACGGCCAAAATATAGCCGACATCAACCAAACCGTTAGTTACGACTTACAAGCCGCAATGGCTTGCCTTGAAAGCCAAGGGAAAATTTTACATATTGAAAACAATAAGCTAATTATTAATTTAGGCAAAGCGCATGGTATAGAAAAAGGCCAACGTTTAAATATTGCACATCATAACTATTTAACGGATGCGGCGGGAAATAAACTGCCACATCTGATCACCACGCTCAACCAAATACAAGTCGAGCAGGTATATCAACAAAGTGCGGTTGCCGTTAGTATTGACCAACAACCTCTGCCTAATATTCAAATCAATGATGTAGTAGAGCTGACTAATTTAGAGCCTTAGTTAATTGCTGGCGTAAACTTGGATGCTCAGCAAGCCAATGAGCTAGCACCTCAATACCCGCTAAATGCGGGTAATGTTTACGACACGCAAGCACCACATTGCGCTGCTGAGTAGGAAAAATTGGTAAATAGCTAATTCCTGCTCGTGCAATACAGGCAAGCTTAGGCACAAAGGTTACTCCATCGTCCATCGCCACCAATGCTAATAAGGTTTCGAGGCTGTTACCTTGATACTGATTTGATACATCCACTCCTGCGGCAAAACAAAATTGCTGGGCTTGGTCTTTAAAACAATGACCATCGCTGAGCATCAATAAACTGCATTCTTGTAACTCCTCAAGCGCTATTTTGCTGCGTTTTGCAAGGCTATTTTGGTTTGACATTGCCACCAAAAAATCTTCTTTGTATAAATTAACTGTATGATAAAGCTTAAGTTCAGGCACATCTGCTAAGATAGCAATATCTAACTCACCGTTATCCAACGCGGTTAATATAGTCGCGGTTTGCATCTCAACAAAAGCAAATTGGCTATCAGCAAACGCTTCTTTCATCGAGGTGAGTAAGGTGGGTAATAAATACGGTGCAATCGTTGGAATAATGCCTATTGTTACTTTACCCTGAAGTGGCGCACTCGATGTTGCCGCTAGCTCTTTTAATATTTGGGTTTGCTCTAAAATCACTTTTATTTGTGTCAACAAACGTTCGCCTTGAGCCGTTAAAGTAACTTGCTTAGTAGAACGGTCAAATAATGTCACTCCTAACTCTTGTTCTAATTTTTTTACTTGGCCACTGAGAGTCGGTTGACTGACAAAACATGCATCGGCGGCTTTACGAAAATGCTTAAAGTGCGCAATCGCTTTTACGTATTCAAGATCTTTTAAATTCATTGCAAACTCACAATTAATCGGTAATACCTATCATACTAATATAAACAAACGATTGGAGCTATTGTAACTTTCACGACATAATGGCTATCAACAAATCAAGAGGAACTAAAAAACATGTTAAACAATATTGAAGGTCAAACAATTCCACAGGTTACATTTGCAACGCGTCAAAACGACGAATGGAAATCAATCACTACCGATGACATTTTTAAAGGTAAAACTGTGGTGGTGTTTTCACTACCAGGCGCATTTACACCAACCTGTTCATCAACACACTTACCGCGCTACAACGAGTTAGCGGGCGTACTGAAACAAAATGGCGTTGATGACATTGTTTGTGTATCAGTAAACGATACCTTTGTTATGAATGCGTGGGCTGAGCATCAAGAAGCACAAAACATTACCTTGTTACCAGATGGTAACGGCGAATTCACTGACGGCATGGGCATGTTAGTTGATAAAAACGATTTAGGTTTTGGTAAACGCAGCTGGAGATACTCTATGCTGGTTAAGGATGGCGTAGTAGAAAAAATGTTCATCGAACCGGATTTACCAGGCGACCCGTTTGAAGTATCAGATGCAGACACTATGCTTGATTACATCAACCCTAAACAAGTTAAACCAGAAGCGGTCAGCTTATTTACCAAACCAGGCTGCCCTTTCTGTAAAAAAGCCAAAGCGTTATTAGAAGAAAAAGGCCTAGTGTACGAAGAGATCACTATGGGTGCTGGCGCATCACTGACTAGCCTAAAAGCAATTTCAGGCCGTGAAACCGTACCACAAGTATTTATTGGCGGTAAGCACATTGGTGGCTCTGACGATTTAGAAAAATACTTTGCTTAATATTTAAACCCCATGCAATTAAATACAGGGGCTTTTTAGCCCCTTTTTTATACCCATTTTATTAACTTATTTAAAAACCAATTGATTAATAAAATTGGTATTCTGGAGCAACACTATGAAAGAACTGCAAACAGACGTTGTTGTAATAGGTGCTGGCACCGCAGGTTTAAGCGCTTATCGCAATGCAAAACAACACACTAATAATGTACTAATGATTGAAGCAGGCCCATATGGTACAACCTGTGCGCGTGTCGGTTGTATGCCAAGTAAATTACTCATAGCCGCCGCAGAAGCAGCCCATGCAATTGCAGCCGCCCCAGCATTTGGTGTGCACAGCTCCAAACCACGCATTGATGGTAAACAAGTGATGGCACGCGTGCGCAGCGAACGCGACCGCTTTACAGGTTTTGTAGTAGAGGCCATAGATGAATTACCCGCTGATGATAAAATCAATGGTTACGCAAAATTTTTAGATGCCAACCGCATACAAATTGACGATCACACCATTATTACCGCTAAGCGCTTTGTAATTGCCACTGGCTCTCGCCCTGCCTACCCTGGCGTATTTAATAACTTTGGCGACAGGCTGATCATTAATGATGACGTTTTCAATTGGCAAGACTTGCCTGAGTCAGTCGCTGTATTCGGCCCTGGTGTAATTGGCCTGGAAATTGGCCAAGCACTGCATCGCTTAGGCGTTAAGGTAAAACTATTTGGTGTCGGTGGCGCCATTGGCCCTATTACCGACCCTGTGGTCAAAGACTACGCAAATACCGTATTTGCTGAAGAATTTTATGTTGATACCGATTCAAATGTCTCTGACATGCAACAAGTAGGCGATAAAGCCCAGCTTAGCTATGTAGACAAAAACGGCAACAAACAAAGCGAACAATTTGATTACGTACTTGCCGCCACCGGACGGGTGCCAAACACCGACAAGCTCGGCCTTGAAAACACTGGCATTGAGCTTGATGAACGCGGCGTGCCAATCGCTGATAAACACACTATGCAATGTGGCGATTCAAACATATTTATAGCAGGTGACGCCAGTAATATGATGCCACTGCTGCACGAAGCAAGCGATCAAGGCACCATTGCAGGGCAAAACGCAGGGCGTTTTCCGGATGTGCGTAATGGCCTGCGCCGCGCTGCGATTGCCGCGGTGTTTAGCGATCCGCAAATTGCCATGGTGGGTGAAACATACAAGCAAATAACCGCCCGCTTTGGTGAGTGTGGTTGTTTTGAAATTGGTGAAGTCAGCTTTGAAAACCAAGGCCGCAGCCGCGTAATGCTGAAAAACAAAGGCCATATGCGTTTATACGCAGAGCAAGGCACAGGGTTATTTTTAGGTGCTGAGTTTATTGGCCCACAAGCCGAGCATATCGCCCACCTACTGGCATGGGCGGTACAAAACAAAATGACCGTACCACAAATGCTCGACATGCCTTTTTATCACCCGGTGATAGAAGAAGGCCTGCGCACCGCACTGCGCGATTTAAACGCCAAGCTTAAATTTGGCCCAGACATCATTAATCAATGTATGGAATGTGGCCCTGGGAATTAGAAGCTAGGTTGCTAGGTTGCTAGGTTGCTAGGATTAAAATATAACCAAGAATCAAGGAGGCCTAGGTCTCCTTGATTATTATTGGTTAACCCTATCACCATGACTTGGTTGGCAGCGTTGAGGTTACAATAAAACCAAATCGTCGTCGGCAATAAAAAAGTAGTGCTTAATTGGCACAGAAAAACCACACTTTTACGCGCATAAAAGTGTGATTTTACGCATTTATTCGCGCGTAAAAGTGTAAAAACTTGCTTTTATTCGCGTAATAAAGTGTAATTGGTAGTGTGATTAGTAATGTGAGAACCTGCCATGCAACGATTAATTTTAGAAAAGTTATTAAATTGGAAATCTAAACCAGCACGAAAACCATTATTAATTGATGGCACTCGCCTATTTCATCAAGGATCAGTAGATCTGTATTAGGGTCAAACGTTTTTCCTGTAAGTAGCTCAATATTAGATAGTACGTCATCGGGTGATAACGAGTCCTCGAACGCTTCGCTCATTTGTGGGGATTCTAAAAAATCGATTCGAATCACGTTTGCAAAAGTACTGCCTAACAGAGTTTGTAATAAATAAGTTTTACCAGTTTGGCGAGCGCCATCAATTAATAATGGTTTTCGTGCTGGTTTAGATTTCCAATTTAATAACTTTTCTAAAATTAATCGTTGCATGGCAGGTTCTCACATTACTAATCACACTAC
>NZ_DRGM01000111.1 GCF_011050055.1 Pseudoalteromonas prydzensis
CGCTTATTTGGGTGCATGGCGGCCCAGGTGGGCAAAGTCGCACCGGTTACAGCGCGATGCAACAACATTTAGTCAATCATGGTTATGCTATTTTTGCGGTTAATAACCGTGGCAGTTCCGGCTATGGTAAAACCTTTTTTCATTTGCAGAAAAGTTAACCCCACGTAAGTTACCTGCGGGTAACTGAGGCATTGCAATCTCTTTACCTGTTTGTGTGTCTATTACTGTTACTTTGGTGTTGGCATCGGCATTGACGCCACTGACTTGATAACGGCCCGATTTAGAAAAATAAATAAAACTGACATCCCAGTCATCTTTTAATGCAGGGCTGTGTTCGCCTGAGGCTAAGTCATAGCGCCACACTTGTGAAAACTCGCCTTTAGCGTCTGTAGAGTAATATAAAGATTTGCTATCGGCTGAGAAGGTTTCAGGGCCGTATTGAGCAGGAGTATCGTGTTTAGAAATTAATTGTGGCTTGAGGGTCTTTTTATAAGTATCAAGAATAAAGGTATCGCTGTCTTTATTGGTGTTATTTTTAGATAGCGCAATATAACGACCATCAGGGCTGATCGCACCGACATCTAAACCTAGGGTGTTTTGATAAACAGGGGTAATTTTATAGGTTTTACTATCAACGCGGTATAAGTCCATAAATTTAGCATCGCGCTGGTTACTGGTAATAAAAAACTGGCTGCCATCTTGTGTAAATCCTGCAAAGCGTGCGCGAGTTTCATCGCCTGGAGTTAAGTCTTTGGTTGTGCCGTCAAGCTCTCGCACGTAAACGTGAAAGCGCTCATTACCACCTGAATCTTTGGTAAATAGTACCCGTTCATCATGGGGAAAATAACGCACAGGGTAGGTGCTGTCTGCAAAATTGGTTAAACGGGTTTTATCGCCGGTGGTTGCATCTACTTCATACAAGCTGTAAATACCACTTTCATCAGAGCTTACCAGTACTTTATCGCCACTCGGTGAAAAGCTACTGCCCATAATTGCGGTGGTATCAAAGAAAGTTTTTGCATTGTAGGTGTTAACTTGCTGAGTTTGCTGCGATTGTACTGTGGCGACGGCTGTCGTTGAGGTTGATTGGCTACAACCGCTCAAGGCAATACTGATTGCACAGGCGAGTGCGGCAAATTTCAATCTGTTGTTCATAGTCGATTCCTTGGTTTATTGTTATCTAATCATATTTTTACCGATTTTAGTGTTGCCCGAACCCTATTTAAACGCAAGTTTTTGGCTGATTTTAACTGCAACAAAGTGTTACAAAGCCTATCTCGTCAAAAATACCGCTCGCGTTATAATGCTCACTTATATAAAAGGCTCTCTCATATAAAAGGAAAGTGATGATTGAAGTTAGTGGTTTACATAAGCAATTTGCCCAAAACATTCTCTATAAAGATTACCGCATCAGCTTTACAGTACCGAGAGTATGTATTGAAGCGCCAAACGGCCAAGGTAAAACTACGCTACTAATGATACTTGCTGGACTTGAGCAACCACAAAGTGGGCAAATATTATTTGCAGGCAAGGTGCTGCCTGAACCTTATAAACAGGTGGCTATTGCCAGTGATCGTATCGCGCTGCCTGAATTTTTAACCGCGCAACAAATTATCAAGTTAACGGTTAGTAGTTTAGGTTGCGCTTGGCCGACAGCGCTTATCAGCGGCTTTAATTTTACAGCGTTTTTAGACACTCGTTTTGATGCGTTGTCCTCGGGTAATCAAAAAAAGTGTCAGTTAATTTTAGCTTTAATGCGCGGTGCGCCGTATTTATTACTCGATGAACCCAGTGCAGCGCTTGATCAAGCTAGCATTAAATATTTACTTGGTTTGCTTGATGATTACTTAGCTGATAAAGCGCATGGGCAAATCATTATCACTTGCCATGAACCGGCGCCGTTTATTGAACATGGCTTTGAGTGTATGGCGTTATGAGCAAGTTAGCTATTAAGCTGGTGATGGCACAATATCGCGCATTTATGGAGTATCGTTATCAGGCCTATAAAATTGAGCTGACACAATTACTACTGCAACTAAAAAACTTTGGTTTATTATTCTTAGTGGTACTTGGCTCTGCCATGCTTGGTATGATTTTGCTATTATTTTTAGGACTGGGCAAAATTATCGACAGCAGTGATGCGCCGCAATATGGTGCCCAAATGGCGTGGCTGTATCTATTACTGCAAAGCGTGATGCTCAGTGCGATGAAATCAGCCATTAAAAATAGTCAGCAACGGCTCTTCCAACGTACGATTGTAAGGTCAAACTGGCTTAAGTTAATGGATATAAAACTATTACTTTTAAGCAATGGCTGGTTGCTAGCAAGTGCAG
The DNA here is from genome assembly GCF_011050055.1 of Pseudoalteromonas prydzensis. Taxonomy (GTDB): domain Bacteria; phylum Pseudomonadota; class Gammaproteobacteria; order Enterobacterales; family Alteromonadaceae; genus Pseudoalteromonas; species Pseudoalteromonas prydzensis_A. The sequence goes on from NZ_DRGM01000111.1 coordinate 2,334, forward strand.
TTATTGCACTGGATTTAACCTTATCACAATGGCTAAGAGCACCGCATTTTGTGCTGTTTATGTTACTGCAGTTTGGCTTAGGCGTGCTGTGTTTGTACAAGCCAAGAGCGTTAATATATGGCTTAGTATTCACTGCTATTTTAGTCTTGTTACCAATTAATATAGCGCCGTTAGCTTATCACTGTGGCTTTATTATATTATTTGCGCTGAGCATGTTGTTGCCAGCATTTTCGCTGAGCGACCGATTATCGGTCAATTCATTGTTTACTTTTTGGCTAAGCTTTTTTATTCAACATAGCTGGGTATTAGTATGGCGAGTAGCATTATTGTTGTGTGTGTTTATGGCAATCACTACGTTACTGCATGAGCGTGCTGATTTAGCGGCTATATTTAGCGTGATAGCCACCGCTTTTATGGTGTTGTTTACCAGCTCACTGCAATTTGATTGTGGCAAGCTACATGATAAGTACCAGCTATTTTTTCAAGCAAATAACCAATCGCGGCTGTTTTTTATTAGCCAATTTGTGCCAAGTTGCCTATTCCTTTTGATAACCTTGATCAGCTATCTGTTGTTTGTCGCTCAAATAGAGTGGTTATTGCTAAGCCTGAGTGTTGGCTGGTGTGGATTACAATTATATATAGCACAAAAAAAACCAGCGCATTATGCGCTGGTTTGGATGATCACAACAGGTGGGCTGTTGGCTGCGTTAATGTAATACGTTAAGCAGCATCCGCCTTTTTCGCCGTGTTATTACGTGCGGCTTTGCCTGCGAGTAGATCTGCAGGGTCAAAGTCGTCAACGTTAATCACAGCTAAACGGGCTTTTTCAACTTCAGCTAGTTTATCTGCTTCGGCTTGCGTTAAAATACCTGCTTCAAGGCCCATTTGCGCGACTTTATCAAGCTGGAAGAAAGGCAGTTTCACGCCTTTTTCACGACATACCTTATCAAACAATGGCTCAACGGCTAGCACGTCTTTAAGCGTTTGCTCTTGGCGACCCACTAAGTTAAGCGGCTCATTTTTCAAGTATACATAGCTTGCTAAACGATTACGGGTTTCACTCGGTACTTGTAAAATTTGCGCTAGTTTATGTTCAAGTTTGTCAGTCGGTTTACGCACCGGACGGCCAAATGGGAACAACATGAGCTTAAGTGCGGCACGTAGCGGCGCTGATGGCATATTGTTAATTAAATCAGCCAGTGCACGTTGGCAATGGTAAAGATGATCTTGGCAGCTCCATTGTACCAGTGCTAAATCTTCTTTTTTACGGCCTTCGTCGTTATAACGTTTCAGTGTTGCAGATACTAAATAAAGGTAACTTAGTAAATCACCTAAACGGGCTGAAATACGTTCTTTACGTTTTAATGAACCACCAAATACCGCCATGCTGATGTCAGACATCAATGCAAGTGATGCACTAAAGCGCGCAGCGGTGCGGTAAAACTCGGCTGTTTCATCTTTAAATGGCGTACTTGCAAAGCGAGCACCGGTAAAGCTCATCCACTTAGTACGCACTAAGTTTGAGATAGTAAAGCCAATGTGACCCATTAAGGCTTTGTCGAATACTGCCAGCGCTTCTTCACGATCTTCAATATCGCAGGCACCTAATTCAGTGAGTACGAATGGATGACAGCGAATGGCACCTTGACCATAAATAATCATATTACGGGTCAAGATGTTGGCGCCTTCAACGGTAATGGCAATCGGCGCACCTTGATAGCCACGACCTAAGTAGTTATTTGGCCCAAGCATGATGCCTTTACCACCGTGAATATCCATCGCATGGATAGTTGAATCACGCATTTGCTCAGTTAAGTGATATTTAATAATCGCCGATACCACCGACGGTTTTTCACCTAAATCAACCGCACCGGTAGACATGCTTACCGCTGCATCTGAGCTGTAGGCGTAACCTGCAAGTTTTGCAAGTGACTCTTCGATCCCTTCCATTTGACCAATTGGTAAACGGAACTGACGACGAATACGGCTATATGAACCACTGGCAAGGGCGATGGTTTTAATACCACCTACAGAGTTTGATGGTAGCGTGATTGCACGGCCAACTGATAAACACTCAACCAGCATGCGCCAGCCTTGGCCTGCCATTTCAGGGCCACCAATAATGTAATCAAGTGGTACGAAAATATCTTTACCGCGAGTCGGGCCATTTTGGAACGGCACATTCAACGGGAAGTGACGACGACCAATCTCAATCCCTGGCATATCCGTTGGGATCAACGCACAGGTAATACCAAGCTCTTTGGTGTCACCTAGTAAGCCGTCTGGATCTTGCATTTTAAAGGCAAGGCCAAGTACAGTTGCTACAGGTGCAAGGGTGATGTAACGCTTGTTCCACGTAAGGCTAAGACCAACGACTTCTTCACCTTCCCACATACCTTTACAAACAACCCCGTAATCAGGAATGGCGCTGGCATCAGAGCCTGCTTCTGGTGAGGTTAACGCAAAACAGGGGATCTCTTGGCCACTGGCAAGACGTGGTAGGTAATGATCTTTTTGTTCTTTAGTACCATAGTGTTGCAGTAATTCTCCTGGACCTAATGAGTTAGGAACGCCGACAATTGATGAAAGCAGGGTTGATTTACTGGTTAACTTTTGTAGTACACACGATTGTGCAAAGGCAGAAAATTGCAGGCCGCCATATTCTTTTTTAATGATCATGGCAAAGAATTTATTATCTTTTAGATATTGCCAAACATCTTGCGGTAAATCAGTTAGTTCATGGGTTGCTTCCCAATCGTCTAACATACTACATACCACTTCAACTGGACCATCGATAAAGGCTTGCTCTTCGATCGTTAGTTTTGGCATAGGGTATTGATGTAGCTTATTCCAATCAGGGCGACCACAGAATAAATCGGCTTCCCACCAGGTTGTACCGGCATCAATCGCTGATTTTTCAGTGTCAGACATGGTTGGCGTTACTTTTTTAAACGCGGCAAAAATAGGTTTAATGATGTATTGCTGGCGAATACCAGTAACAGATAACGGCACTGCGATGAGCAAAAAGATCAACCAGCTGATAGCGCCAAAAGCACCTGCAAAGGTACCAATAACTAGTGTTGCGATGGAAACGCCTAGGGCAGTATTCCAGCTCGCTCTGTGGTAACTCGCGATGCTAAGCAACACGATTAAACCAAGTACAAATATGAGTGTCATGTATTCAATCCTTAATAGAGGTCAGACCACCTTTGGTTAGAGTAGCGCTAGAGCGAATAATTATCAAGTAGCTTAGTGAAAATATCAGAGACTACAATTTACACGCTGTATACCTCAGCATACTGCTAAAGCAGCAATTAGTCTGTATGGTTTTTAAGAAAACAATAAGCCATGCATTTAAGTTTTTCTTGCTTGCCTTGCCGCAGCTTATGTTTAACAATGCAGCTAAGGCCTGCGTTACGGGTTTACTCTTTTTAAAAAGCAGTATTTTAAAAGTATAAGAATAGTTTAAAGGTTAATTTATTTTATGTGTGAGTTGCTTGGCATGTCGGCGAATGTGCCTACGGATATTTGTTTTAGCTTTTCAGGGCTGTTAGAGCGCGGTGGTAACACAGGCCCGCATAAAGATGGCTGGGGCATTACTTTTTATGAAGGCAAGGGCTGTCGTACTTTTAAAGATCCTGAGCCTAGCTGCCAATCTGAGATTGCTAAGTTAGTTAAGGCGTATCCCATTAAAAGTGTTTCGGTGATAAGCCATATTCGCCAAGGTAACCGGGGTCGTGTCTGTCTTGAAAATACGCATCCGTTTACCCGTGAGTTGTGGGGCAGGGAGCTGACTTACGCACACAATGGCCAGCTTTCTAATTATCATGATTTAAAGCCGGAATACTATCGGCCAGTGGGTAATACCGACAGTGAACTGGCGTTTTGTTGGTTACTCGATCAAATTCGTGAAAAATACCCGAAACGTCCAGCTAATATGGCGTCAGTGTTTCGTTATGCGGCAAAGCTTGCACACACGTTACGTGAAAAAGGGGTATTTAATATGCTGCTGACTGATGGCGTGTATGTGTTAGCGTATTGTACTAATAACTTGCATTGGATCACGCGCCGTGCGCCGTTTGGTAAAGCGACCTTGATTGATGCGGATATGGTGGTGGATTTTCAACAAGAAACCACGCCAAATGATGTGGTAACTGTGATCGCCACTCGGCCATTGACCAACGATGAGCGCTGGCAAAAAATGGCGCCCGGTGAATTTGCACTGTTTAAAATGGGTGAGTTAATTTAGCCGTCAGTTTTAAAGTTTGGATTAGTTATAAGTCATAAGGTGAAAAGCCCAAGTTATGATTGTCATACTTGAGCCTTTCATCTTGAATCTTATGCCAATTTACTCTGGGGCTATTTCGCTGTTCACAGCGTTAGGTAACGCAACAGGGCTGGTTACTGTGAATGACTTAAGTTGTACTTCAAATTGTTCCATGCCTTTTTCGCCTTTCCACATTCTCACTAACATGTAGTCCATTTCAGGGGCGAACCACGCAAGCGCTTGACGCTTGTCGTTATCGTAAAGACGTTTAACTTTTACCGCTTCAATATTACCAATAGGTAATGAGATCATCTCTTTGCCAACCACTTCAAAATTGTAGTCGCGGCAGTTGCCTTTTTTATCCACCAGTGGGTAGGAAAAGCTGGTTTTACCCATCTTTAGCTCTTCACGTACTTGTACTTGGTATGAAATTGAATCTTGAAATTGATCACTCCACTGACATTCGAGTGGGTATTTACTCTCGCTACTACTAATTTGCTTTTTAGTGCCATCAAATTGCAGTGTATATTCTTTATCAGGGCCAGTGCCTGTGCGGATCATACTGTAGCTGACAGGCGTTACTTTTTCGTCAGTGTAGGTAAAGTTTGATGTTTCTTTGCGTGAGTCTGAGAAGATCATCCACTCAATATCACTGTGATAGCTAACTTGATAGCTGTTATCAGCTAGTTTTTTTAATGTGCGTACACCTTGACCATGATTTTCGCCTTTGCGCAAAATATCATAGTTGGCTTCAAATTGAGTGAGTTCACCAGCCATTAAACCAGTAGGAAGTAATAAAGTGCCTGCACAAAATAGCAAGGCACTTTGTTTTTTATTCTGGGTAGTGCGCACCGTGTGCAGGAAGTTGTTTTTTGTCAAGAACTGCATAATCTGCTTCCATAGTAAGTCGTTGTTCACTGAACCACTTGACCACCAAAGGATAGATTATATGCTCTTGCGCGTGCACGCGTTGTGCAAGTGTATCGGCAGTATCCTCTGCCAGCACAGGAACTTTGGCTTGAAGAATTACCGGACCACCGTCTAATTCTTCAGTAACAAAGTGTACACTTACGCCATGAACGTCGTCTTTTGCATCAATTGCTCTTTGGTGGGTATTCAGCCCCTGGTACTTAGGCAACAAAGAAGGATGAATGTTCAACATTTTTCCTTTAAATTTTTGCACTAAGCTAGGAGTAAGAATACGCATAAACCCAGCTAATACAACTAGATTTGGTGCAAAAGAATCAATAACGTGCATTAACTCTGCATCGTAGGCTTCGCGCGAGTCAAAATCTTTATGGCTAAGCACTGCTGTTGCAATGCCCGCTTGTTTTGCTCGCTCAAGGCCATAAGCGTCTGCTTTATTGCTAATGACAGCCGCTATGTTTGCGTTGATCTCGCCGTTATTACAGGCATCAATGATGGCTTGTAAATTTGAGCCACTACCTGAAATTAAGACTACTAGACGAGCAGGGACCATTAATCACGGCCGCCTAGGATTTCTACTTGCTCTTCGCCCGCTTTAGCATCATGAATTTCACCAAGGTGCCATGCGTTTTCGCCAAGCTCTTTTAAGATGCTTAAGCTTTGCTCAAGTTTGTCAGCAGGGACTACTAATACCATACCCACACCACAGTTAAATGTGCGGTACATTTCGTGGGTGGTGATGTTACCGTTTTCTTGTAACCAGTTAAAAATACCAGGCCACTGCCAGCTATCACCTTTTACAACTGCTTTTGCAGATTCAGGTAATACGCGTGGGATGTTTTCCCAAAAGCCGCCACCGGTGATGTGCGAAAGAGCATGCACGTCAACTTGCTTGAATAGCTCAAGTAATGGTTTAACGTAAATGCGTGTTGGTTCAAGCAGTGTCTCGCCTAATGTTTTGCCTTCAAATTCAGCGCTTGTATCAGCATTTGATACTTCAAGTACTTTACGAATTAAAGAAAAACCATTTGAATGCGGGCCGCTAGATGCAAGCGCGATTAGTTGGTCACCAGCAGCTACTTTTGTGCCGTCGATGATATTGGCTTTCTCAACTACGCCAGTACAAAAACCAGCCATGTCGTAATCTTCGCCTTCGTACATACCTGGCATTTCAGCAGTTTCACCGCCAATTAATGCACAGCCTGAGATCTCACAGCCTTTACCAATGCCTGTTACTACGTCTGCGGCAGTATCAACATCAAGTTTGCCCGTTGCATAGTAATCTAGGAAAAATAATGGCTCAGCACCTTGAACGATAAGGTCATTCACACACATTGCAACTAAATCGATACCTACCGTATCGTGTTTTTTAAGGTCAATAGCTAAACGAAGCTTAGTACCAACACCATCAGTGCCTGCAACTAAAACTGGTTGCTTATAACCAGCTGGGATTTCGCAAAGTGCGCCAAAGCCACCAATTCCGCCCATAACTTCAGGACGACGGGTTTTTTTAACTACGCCTTTAATACGCTCAACAAGTGCGTTACCGGCATCGATATCTACGCCCGCGTCTTTATAACTTAGAGACTGTTTTTGTTCGCTCACAGGATTTCCTCAAAAAAGTTGCATGGTTTTGCATGTGTATGCTTAGAAACGCGCGTATTTTACAACAATTGCAAGGGCGCGGCTAGTTCAAATATGAGTTTACTATTATTGACAAGGACACTTGTCCGTATAATGAGATAAAGGCGCTAGGGAATAGGTTATAGGTGACTGTTTTAGCGTCGATGATTGCCTCGACGCTAAAGTGCAGTGGTTTAAAATTTATAGAGCCTAAGCCTTTGCCGTTAATATAGCGCGAAGTGGTGCAGGGTAGCCTTCAATCGTTTTACTGGTATCGTCTGGATCTAAAAAGTCGATCAGGGACTCGTTTTCCATCCAATCTGATTTACGTTGCTCTGCAAGTGTGGTGATAGCGCAGTCTTTCACTTGTACATCTTTAAAACCAACACGCTCCATCCAGAGTTTCAGTGCTGCCGTGCTGGGAATAAACCACACGTTACGCATCTTCGCATAGCGGTCAGTGGGCACGAATACGGTGTTTTCGTCGCCTTCAATGACTAAGGTTTCAAGCACGAGCTCACCCCCTGGGCGAAGCTGCGCTTTCAATTGCGCTAAAAAGTCGATGGGCGAGCGACGATGATAAAGTACCCCCATCGAAAACACCGTATCAAAGGCTTTTAATTCAGGCAGCGCTTCAACGCCTAGCGGCAATAAATGTACGTTTTCGTCTGGGTTAAAGTGTTTAATGGCTTGAAATTGACATAAAAATAAATCAGACGGATCAATACCAACCACAAACTCAGCACCTTCACCGCGCATCCGCCATAAGTGATAACCTGAGCCACAGCCGATGTCTAACACCGTGCGGCCTTTAAGTGGTTCAATATGCGGTAATAATCTGTCCCATTTCCAATCACTGCGCCACTCGGTATCAATCTCAATACCGTGCACACTAAACGGGCCTTTACGCCAAGGCATCATGCGTTTTAATAAATGAATGGTTTGCTTTTGCTCGCCTTCAGTCATTTCACCAGGGGCACCAATTTCAACTTTGTCGATAATATTGACGTGTTTGGTCGCCACTTCAGGTAAGTTTTTTAACACTTTCTGCCATTTCGGTAAATCACCGTGGCTGGCCTCATTTTGCCAGTGTTTTAATTGGCTAGGCAACGTTTCCAGCCAGTGACTCAGTGGGCTTTGTGCGATAGCGGCGTAAAATTGGTTAAACCATAAAGACATTGAATATTTCCTAAATTACTTAATTGCTACCAGCGAGCAAAAGTTAAAACACTGATACCATACTTGGGTTTGGCTAAAGCCAATATCAGTAAGGCGCTTAAGGTGAGTGTTTAATGTATCTGGGCGCATGACATTTTCAATTGCGGTACGTTTTTGGCTAATTTCTAATTCTGAATAGCCGTTATGACGTTTAAAATCATGGTGTAAATCAATCAGCAAATTGTCGCATTGCTCGTTTTCACCTTTGACTTTTTCACTCAATAGCAGTACACCGCCGGGTTTTAAATTGGCGTATATTTTTTCAAGTACCGCTAGGCGTTGCGCAGGTGGAATAAACTGTAGCGTAAAGTTCATCGCTACCACTGAGGCATTTTCGATATTTAGCTCGTTAATATCCCCAAGGGTCACAGTAACAGGTACTTCTGAGCGAAAACCCTGTAAATGTAACTTACAGCGTTCAACCATGGCCTGTGAGTTATCAACGGCAATAATATGGCAATTATCAGTGCGAATATTACGGCGCATACTCAAAGTGACGGCACCCAGCGAGCAGCCTAAATCATACAGATTTGAGTTACTTTGCGCGTATTCACCGGCCAATTTACCCATAGTACTGACTATGGTGGCGTAACCCGGCACTGAGCGCTGGATCATATCAGGGAAAACTTCTACTACATGTTGGTCAAAGCTAAAGTCTTTAACCGCTTGCTCAGTGGCATAAATGCTGTCTTTTATGTTCACACAAACAGTCTCTTGAAAAATAATAGGGCTATTTTAGCATTTTATGCTGGATAGTCAGTGATAATTTCAGTAGCTTGGCTAGAATAATGAATAACAAGTATAAAAAGAGACATTTAATGACTAAAAGTAAAGTAATTAGTACTGATGATATATTGGCAACCCTGTGCCATTCTGTAACGGGCGTTTTGTCGTCGGCCAGCGGTAACAGCATTAGCTATTCAGCCATGGTGCAAAAGATTACCCGCACCTGTATGCGACCAGATATTGGCTGTTTTGTATTATTTGATGGTGGTTTTACGGGGCTGGTTATCACTAACTTTACTTCGCAAGCAGCAATGGAAATTTATCACGATTATATGCGCAGCATGGGGATGCCTGAAGACGAGATTGCGCATAGTCACCTGTCGGATGACGTGTCAAATGTATTGGGTGAGCTGATGAACCAAATCGTTGGTGATTTCACTTCAAAAGTGCGCGAGCAATTACACACTTCAATCACCCAAAATCAGCCAAAAATGATGGCGATTAACAAGCAAGTGCAAATTTCGGTTGATACCACTATGGATAGACCACAAGCACGGCGCGTGACATTTACCACCAGTAAACAAAATATCTTTTATTTAGAATTAGCGATGGATAAAACTGAGTTTATTAAGCTACATGACTTTGATATTGTCGAAGCGATAGACCCAGATGACATCATCGAAAACGAAGCGAAACATAAAGCTGAAAAACAAAAAGCTGCTGATGATGCTGCTAAAGCAAGTGATTTAGATGACGACTTTATGGCAGAGCTCGGACTTTAAATAACTATCCGTAGCTGAGTCAATCGTAAATTAAAACTGTATATTGGGTTTCGTGATGAAACCCAATAGCTTAGATTCAATTTAATGTTCGACAATAATCGTATGCACTCTCAACCTATCGACTAGCGGATAATCATTTGTTCGCGTTCAGGCCCTACAGACACCATACTCACCGGCACGCCCATTAACACTTCAATACGTTCAACATAGTACTGCGCCGCGGCTGGTAGGCTGTCGAAGGTACGACAACCGGTAATATCTTCATCCCACGCTGGCATGCTTTCATAGATTGGCGTTAAAGCTGCTGTTTGTGGCCAAATAGGGTTTTCGCTGTGATCGCCTGCATAACCAACACAGATTTTTAAATCTTTCATGCCAGATAGGCAATCAATTTTAGTTAATGCAATTTCAGTGGCAGCTTGTAATTCAACTCCGTTACGGGTGGCAACTGCGTCAAAATAACCCATATCACGTGGCCGGCCAGTGACTGCACCATATTCGTTCGCGCTTTCGCGAAAGTTGTCTTGCTCTGCCATGGCGGTAACCAGTGTGCCCGTACCAACAGATGAACTAAACGATTTTGCCACCGCGATAACACGCTCAGGGCGCAAAGCTGGTAATCCGCTGCCAATCCCTGCATAAGCGGCGGTTACGTTTGAAGAGGTAGTATAAGGGTATTCGCCATAGACTAAATCGCGGCCTGCGCCTAATTGTGCTTCAAACAATAAGTTGGCATCTTGCTGTTGCAGGGCTTTTAAAGGCTCAGTGACATTACAGATAAATTCACGCCACGGCGCGGTGACCTCTAATAGCCACTCAGTCATTTGTTCAGCCGTTTGGGAAAAATCACAGCTAGGATAAAGTGCTTTTAATTGTGGCATTTTCCAATCCAGCATAAATTGAATACGCGCTAATAAAACGTCGGGTTGATTTAACCAGCCAACTAAAATGCCTTTTTTCATTACTCGGTCACCGTACGCAGGGGCAATTCCTTGGCGGGTAGAGCCGTAAGCGGCATCGCCTAAGCGTATTTCTTCGAGGGTATCTTCAAGGGCGTGTAATGGTAAGCACAGCGTTGCACGATCAGAAATACAGAGTTTTACAGCAACGCCTGCTGCGTTAACTTCGGCGATTTCTTCGCTTAATGCGGCTGGGCTAATCACCATGCCGGGGCCAAGTACGGCAATACAATCTGGATTAAAAATACCGCTTGGTAATTGGTGTAGTTTAAACGTACCAAAGTCATTTACAACGGTATGTCCGGCGTTGTTACCACCTTGAAAGCGAATGCTCGCAGATGCGTTCTCAGCTAGAAAATCGACGATGCGGCCTTTGCCTTCATCACCCCAGTTTGCACCTACAACAACAATTGACGGCATAATTTACTCTCCAAATTGATTGAATGAATATGGTATGCCCACTATCTAAATAAGAGAAATTAATTATAATTATTATCTTGATAAGAATTTCATATCGATTTTACATAATTAAGGTCATCAAGATGTTAGATATTCAGTGGTTAAAAACCTTCGTCACATTAGCTGAATTAAAGCACTTTGGTAAAACAGCTAATGCGCTGCATATGACACAGCCCAATGTTAGTTTGCATATTAAACAGTTAGAAAAAATGACGCGGGTAAAATTGATTGAACGTAATCCCTTTAGCCTCACTCAGGCTGGGTTACGGCTATTGCAGTCAGGCCAAAAAACCTTATGGGAATTACAGGTCTGCCAATCTGACTTAAATGCGATTAATGACCTTCGCCAAGGCACACTGACAATTGCCGCCAGTGATATTATTTCTCGTTTATTGTTGATTGAACCGTTTCAGCTATTTAAGCGCCAGTTTCCAGGCATTGATTTTACTTTGCTCAATACAACGTCTTCACAAGCATCGGCGTTGGTTAAAAGTGCGGAGGCGGATCTTGGTTTTGTGATTGCTCAAAAAGAAAGTGAACCACTGCATTTTACCCAATTACAGCAAATAAAATGGTGTGCGCTGGGTAATCATTTACAGCTATGGCAACAAGCTAAAAATAACAACACTATAACGCTGACTGAGCCACCAACCTTAATTTTGCTCGGCCATGATACGCGAACCCGAGAGTTACTCGATAGCGCATTGCCGTCTTTAAATTTACCAAATTATCGGGTAATGGAAGTGGGCAGTGTGGATGCACAAATTGATTGGGCCGAAGCGGGCTTTGGTGTTGCCATCGTGCCGGAGTTTTCCCTGCGCAGTAAAGCAAATTTAACCACCACAGTGACCGCATTACCACAATTTCCAACTACCAGCTTAGGGTATATTGTGCGGCAAAATCAGGTGCCCTCAAAAGCAATTAAACAATTGCTGCATTGGGTGAGTGAAGAGATCTTCCGTAATCACCAATAAAATCTAAGTGGCAGCTAATTGTTTATTAGTTAATTTTCACAACAAAAAGTGTAAAGCTCTCATGCCTATATTAAGATGCTGCGCTGGTGGCTTTTAAGCTGCAATTATACAGACTTATACGGATCCTCTTTTTGAATGAGCTATTTTAAGAATTTAATCACAAAATTTATAATGATGATGCAACAGCGGCCTGGTTTATTGGCGGTATTTGCGTTTTGTAGCGGTGTAGCAAGTTATGTGTTGGTTGAGCGTAAAGAGTCATTCTCGCAAATTATAGCCATACTGCTGTTGGTTAGTTGGGGGTGGTTGATTGTTGATAACTGGCTGCGGGATAAAGTAGAGCAGCGCTTTGGCGTGACTGTCTCTCCTAATTTTATGCGTTTTGCGCTGCAAATGGTGCAACAAGAAAGCCTGTTTTTTGCTTTGCCTTTTTTTCTTGCAGTCACTTCATGGAACCATCCACAAGCTATTTTTACCTCATTAATTATTCTCTGCGCGTTTATCTCGGTTGTCGATCCGCTTTACTATAAAAAATTAGCGAAGCACAGCGTGCTCTTTACGGTGTTTCATAACTTTGCGCTATTTGTCGTTCTGTCGGTAATTTTACCTATTTTATTTAATCTCACTACTAGCCAAAGTGTAAAGATTGCATTGATCACCGCGATTATCTTTACCATACCGAGTTTAGGTAAGTTAATGCCCAACGCCAGATGGTGGCGTTTCCCTTTCTTGGTTTTACTGCTTTGTGTTTTAAGTGCCGGTTTATGGCAATTACGTAGTTGGGTGCCACCTGCGGCGCTGCGTTTAACCGACATTACCTTATCGCATCAGGTTGATATCGAGCAGCGCAAGCCGGTTGGCAGTATCAAGCATTTAGATGCTAATTCATTACATCAGCAAGGTTTGTATAGTTGGACCGCGGTTAAAGCCCCCAGAGGATTAAATGAAAAAGTATTCCATGTTTGGCTACATAACAATAACGTGGTTGATCGCATTGCATTAAACATTAGTGGCGGGCGAGAGCAAGGCTACAGAGCTTGGACGCATAAAGTGAACTTTCCAGCAAACCCTGTTGGTAAATGGCAAGTACAGGTTGTAACTGAGTCAGGGCAACTGATAGGTTTAACTAAATTTACGGTCACTCTATAGCATAGCCTGTTAGTGAAACCAATGTCGCGTGGCATGTTCAGTTGTGAGTAATAACATTTATTTTAAATAAGGGTTGTTGCCCTGCGTGACCAACACACAAAATATCCGTAAATCGAGTTCGAGCTGATGATACTGTGGTTCCATATGACAACACAGTTGATAAAAGCTTTTGTTATGGTCTTTTTCTTTAAAGTGGGCGAGTTCGTGTACCACTAGAGCTTTTAATAATTGCTCGGGGGCGCACAGTAAATCACTGTTAATGGCCAAATCGTGTTTGCGGGTTTTCCCTTGCATACGATAGGTGTGCGTACCGAGTGCATTAGTCACCATATCACCTTGCTTTTTAAATGCGGCGCGGCCAAACGGCGGGGCGTTTTTTAAATAACGTTTTTTAAGCTCAGTGGCGTATGCGTACAACGACTTGTCACTGGTAATGGTGTGGGCATATGGGTATTTTTTAGTTAAATACGCGCCGTGTTTATCATTTTCAATTAACTGGGTTACTTGGTTTACGATTTGCTCTGGGTAGCCAGTAAAATAGCGTTTAAAATCACTCATTCAATACTTCTTTTTTGTCGTTAATTTCTATTCTAAGTCAAAACAAACTGGCTTGGCTGGCTTCTTTCTCACCAGCAAAGGGGTTTAACACTGGGTGGTCATAACCTAAATCTTGGCAAAACTCCCGCGCTAATAATGGTGCTTGGCGGTTATCGGCGGTATGAAAAAATACATACGGGTGTTTGCCTTCAGCAAGCCATTGTTTTACTTTTTTCAGCCACGGTTGGTAATAGCGTTTATAGTCATGATCTAAATCGGCAATCACAAAGCGCGCCATGGGTTGATTGCCAGTTGCAATGGCATGTACAGGTAAATGCGGCTTTTTTTGCTGGGCATCAAGCAGTGCCGCTGTGTTAGGTGTCACTGCAAACAGGGCGCGGGTATCCATGGCAATACGGTTAATATTGTTTGCAATTAATAGCTGATTTAATGCAATTTCCGCTGCCCCTTTGTTAAAAAATTCAGGGTGGCGAACTTCAACGCCGTAGTTTAAACCCGTCGGGAGCTTGGCAATAAACTGCGCTAACAACGGCAGTTGTTTAGGGCTAAAACTACTCGGTAGCTGCAACATGATCTGCCCAACATGAAACAATATTGGCTCGAATAAATTAAACCATGCAGTGAGTTCGGCATCGATATGAGTAAGCTTTAATTCATGGCTAAAGCGTCGATGGAATTTAAAAGTAAATTTAAAGTCATTGCCGACAGCATCACGCCAGCGATTTAATGATTCAACACTAGGATCGGCATAAAAGCTGGTATTGCCTTCGACTGAATTAAACACCTGTGCGTATTCGTGCAACATATCGGCATTTTTACAGTGACTTGATAATAAATTGCCTTTCCACGCGGTACTTGACCACTGCGGACACCCTAAATACAACATAAACCGACTAACTGATTGTGTGTTTTAGCAAGTATATCAAACCTGTAAACTCAAAGCATAGAGCCCGTTATGAAACTGGTTCTTTTTAGTCGCATAAATACAGGTTACAGCAAAAGATAAAATGCAGCGTTTCATATAAGTTTAATTCCAACGATACTCGCATCTTGAAGTAACTTGGGTATAATACCCAGCCTAAAATGATTTATAAATAGTGGCTTATTCTCCCTCAAAAACAGCAATTCTTAGGGGAAGCGGCTATTCGTCTTTACACTGACAGGAATACTATGCGCTCTATATACTGCGGACAGCTAAATAAAACTCACGTAGATCAAGAAGTTGAACTATGTGGTTGGATCAATAAACGACGTGACCTAGGTGGACTAATTTTTGTCGATTTACGCGATAGAGAAGGTTTAGTACAAGTTGTATTCGATCCTGAAGTTGAAGGCTTAATGGATACAGCGAATAAATTGCGCCAAGAATTCTGTGTACAACTTAAAGGTGTTGTACGTGCTCGCCCAGATAGCCAAGTAAATAAAGACATGGCGACCGGTGAAGTTGAAATCTTAGGCACCAGCTTAACTATTATCAACCGTTCAGAGCCATTACCACTTGATTTTAACCAAGTGAACTCTGAAGAGCGTCGTTTAAAATATCGTTACTTAGACCTTCGTCGTTTAGAGATGAGCGACCGTATTAAATTACGTGCTAAAGCCAGCAGCTTTGTGCGTCGCTTTTTAGATGAAAACGGTTTCTTAGATATCGAAACCCCAGTACTCACCAAAGCAACACCTGAAGGTGCGCGCGATTACTTAGTACCAAGCCGTGTACATAAAGGCAGTTTTTACGCGTTACCGCAGTCTCCACAGTTGTTTAAACAATTGTTGATGATGTCGGGTTTTGATCGTTACTATCAGATCGTTAAATGTTTCCGTGATGAAGATTTACGTGCCGATCGTCAACCAGAATTTACCCAAATCGATTTAGAGACCTCGTTCATGAGCTCTGAGCAAGTACGTGGTATCACTGAGAAAATGATCAAGGATATGTGGCAGTCACTACTCAATGTTGATTTAGGCGATTTCCCTATCATGCCTTACGCAGAGGCAATGAGCCGTTTCGGTTCAGATAAACCTGATTTACGTAACCCAATGGAACTGATTGACGTTGCTGATTTAGTAAAAGACGTTGAGTTTAAAGTCTTCTCTGGCCCTGCAAATGACGAAAAAGGCCGTGTTGCAGTATTAACTGTACCTGGTGGTGCTGCGCTTTCTCGTAAGCAACTAGATGACTACACTAAGTTCATCGGTATTTACGGCGCAAAAGGGCTTGCATGGATGAAAGTAAACGACCGTGCAGCAGGTGTTGAAGGTGTGCAATCACCGATCGCTAAATTCTTAAACGAAGACGTGATCAACGAACTACTTGCGCGTACTAATGCACAAACTGGCGATATCATTTTATTCGGTGCTGATAAACGCAATACAGTGAATGAGGCAATGGGCGCACTTCGCCTTAAGATTGGTGTTGATTTAGAGATCACTAATCTTAACAGCTGGGCACCACTTTGGGTTGTTGACTTCCCAATGTTTGAAGAAGATGACGAAGGCACATTACACGCCGTGCATCATCCATTTACTGCACCAAAAGAAATTAGCGCAAGCGAGCTTGAAGCAAACCCAGCAGCGGCTATTTCTGATGCCTATGACATGGTATTAAACGGCTACGAAGTTGGTGGTGGTTCGGTACGTATTCACAATGCTGATATGCAAGAAGCGGCATTTAGAATATTAGGGATTGATGCGCAAGAGCAGCAAGATAAATTTGGTTTCTTACTTGATGCACTTAAGTACGGCACGCCACCGCATGCAGGACTCGCATTTGGTTTAGATCGCTTAGTAATGTTACTTTGCGGCACAGATAATATCCGTGACGTGATTGCTTTCCCTAAAACAACTCAAGCGTCGTGTTTATTAACCAATGCGCCAAGTAAAGCCAATGCAGATTCGCTGACAGAGCTTGCTATTAGTGTTGTTGAAAAAGCTGAAAAATCAGCAGAATAAGTGATTAATTAGTACTTAATCTTGCAATTGATTGAAAACCCTTAAGTGTAGGCTTAAGGGTTTTTTTATGATGTAATCAAAATCGTTTAATAAAAAATATATTAAGGATAGTAAATGAATATCAGTGCGACTTTGTTTGGTGAGTTTTTGGCTTTGGTATTTTATGCATCCCATTATTTACGTGGATAAGTTATCGCCTTGGTAAAAGAAAAACAACAACACCGGTTATCGTTGCTGTAATTGGCGGGCTATTAGCGATTATTCTTATTTTTGGATTGATCTATATCGCAGTTCTTGCTTTGAAAAACGATTTAGAGGTTAAGCATTCGAGTGTTTAAAGAGTTAGACTATTACGACCAGCAATTTTCAAAATGTGTTGCTAGCACGCAGCATTTTAGTGATATTGAATTTGAACAGTGCCAGTTTATTGAATGTGATTTTAGCCACAGTCAATTTAGTAATTGTCGTTTTATTGAGTGCGAATTTATTAACTGTAATTTAAGCGATTTAAATTGGGGCTATAGTTCGTTAGAAGAAGTCAGCTTTGTTGATTGTAAGCTCACCAGTATCCAATGGGCGCAGGTAAATTGGCCGCAACTGGCGTTAACTGCGCCGCTGAGTTTTAAAGATTGCCAACTCAGTCATAGCTCGTTTTATGAATTAGCATTAAAAGGGCTAACTATGGTTGATTGTTTTGCCAAAGATGTTGATTTTAGACACGCTAATTTAGCCGCGAGTGACTTTAGCGGTACTGACTTTCGGGATAGTTTATTTCAGCAGACTAATTTGAGTCGCGCGAATTTTGTGGGGGCGACGCAGTTTAATATTGATATTAAAAATAACCATGTGAGTGGTGCCAAGTTTGAGCGATTCGAAGCGCTAAACTTATTAACCGGACTTGATATAGAGCTGGTGGATTAAAAGCTGTGAATTACACAGCTTTTAATAGGGGGCAATTAACAGCTTGGGCCGTTTTTATTACGAGCGCTGGCAAGTGCGCGGGCAATCTCAAGTAGTGCAGGGTTAATATCATCAGCGCCATCTTTAATTAGTTTTGATACATCACCCGATGAATATAGGCTATCACGTGGTGATTTAATGCCTAATTCACGCACAAAATCTTTGGTTTTCCCTGTGCTGCCCGTTTCAATAAACTTAAAAATGATACGTTCGTTATTGCTTTTCGGCTCTGTTTCTAGCGTTTCGATTTCATCTTTATACGCTGCAATTCTGCTTTGTAAAATATCGATACGTTCTTCGATGCTGTTGTATGATTTCATGGATAGGTTCTTTTCTAAATAGACGTTAGGACAATGCGACTATTATCGCATAAATCCACAATAATTATTTCTTTCTTTAAAACTCTTCTGCTTTTTTAGTACCCCATTATATTGTAATTAGTATTGGTAGTCTTAAAATAACGGCAATTCAAATAAAAAATAAGTTTAGTAAATAATGCTGAGAACTTCTAAGTATTTGGTGATCCTCCTTTCTTTTTTGTTTAGTGTAAACAGCTACGCAAACAGCGAAGTGATTGTTGATAAAGCGCGTGATCGCGTCATCCCGATCAGTGTTTCATTCCCTACACCGAACGCTCATTGTAGCCAACAAATAAAATGCCCAGTGGCGTTTATTAATGCTGGGTATGGCATTGCGCACACTGACTATCAGTTTGCGGCAGATGTTTTTACAGCAAAAGGCTATTTAACGATTGCCGTAGCTCATGAATTAAAAAGCGATCCTGCGCTCAATCTTACACCGCCTTATATGGCTACCCGTATAGAGAACTGGCATCGTGGTGTAGTGACCCTCAAATTCTTAGTTGAGCAATTATCCGCTAAATATCCGGCATACGATTTTAGCCAACTTACTTTATTTGGTCATTCAAATGGTGGTGATATATCTGCACTCTACGCGGCGATTTACCCAAAGCAAGTGAGCCAAATTATCACGCTTGATCATCGCCGCATGTTGCTACCTCGTAATAAAAACATTCGGGTTTTAACGCTACGCGGCAGTGATTATCCTGCGGATAATCAGGTATTACTCAATGAAGATGAATTAGCACAGTATCCTGTTACGCAAATTACCGTCGAAAAATCCCGTCATAACGATATGTATGATGGCGGGCCAAAGTGGTTAGTTGCAAGGATGGCTAAAGAAATCGATGCATTTTTAAATAATAAAATATAACGCGTAAACAATGTTACGCGTTTGAGAGTTATTATTTTACCAATTCACTGACGATTAATGGATCATTATGCAGGGTTCTATGCACGGGGCATTTGTCGGCAATTTCTAATAGGCGCTGGCGCTGAGCGTCACTTAAATCGCCTACTAAGGTGATTTTACGGGTAATGGCTTCAAGCTTGCTTGTTTGCTCGCAGTTATCACAATCAGCGTGGTAGTCACGGCTGTGATCCAGCTCTACCTTTACGTGTTCAAGTGGCAAGTTTTTACGGCTTGCATACATACGTAAAGTCATCGCGGTGCATGCGCCAAGTCCTGCCAGTAAATGATGATACGGATCTGGGCCTAAATTACTGCCGCCTACTGTTACGGGTTCATCGGCAAGCCAAGTATGATCTTTGGTACTAACATATTGGGTAAAAACATGATCTTTTTCTTCAACTAATACATTGCCGCTGCTGAGTTTGCCACTGTATTGGCTGTTATCAAAATCTACATAACGTTTTGCCCATGATGCTATAACGTCTGCTGCGTAGTCGGCATCGTGTTTATCCGTCAGTAAGTGGTCGGCTTTATCTAAGCTAATAAAACTTTTTGGATGCTTTGCCGCGGCGTAAATTTTTTCAGCTTCGCTAATATTCACAGTGGCGTCAATAGGGGAGTGCATTACTAATAATGCTCGCTTTAATTTGCTGATATGGCTGCGGTCGTATTGGGCAATGTCGTCCACAAACTGCTTTTTGATGGTAAATTCTCGTCCAGCTAAATTAACCTTTGCTTCGCCCTTGCTATTAATTTCATCTAGATGAGCGGCAAAGTTATGGGTTACATGTTGTGCGTCAGAGGGCGCGCCAATAGTGGTAATGGCTTGTACTTCAGCAATATGCTCGGCTGCTGCTAATACCGCTGCACCGCCTAAGCTGTGGCCGATCAGTAATTGTGGTGCTTTAAAGTGCTCTCGTAAATGATCTGCCGCGGCAATTAAATCTTGAATATTAGATGAGAAATTACTGTTAGCAAAGTCGCCATCACTGTTACCCAGCCCAGTAAAATCAAAGCGTAATACCGCAATACCTTGTTGGGTGAGCGCGCGGCTGATCCGACTTGCTGCAGCAATATCTTTACCACAGGTAAAACAATGAGCAAACAAGGCATAAAATTTAATATCACTGGCTGGCGTTTCTAATTGCCCGGCAAGGCTTAGTTCACCACTTTTAAATGTTACTTTTTGTCGCATGTAAATTGCCTTAGTTATTGTGAATAGGGACGCATTAAAGGGTAGACCACATTACGCTGTTTTTACTTTCATTGTTATTAATTAACCGTTGATCTGTGTCAAAGTCAATGCTGTTACTATTTTAGTGCGGACATAAGTCCTTATGTTTTTTAGGCTGGTTTACTATGCTCGCGAAGCGCTATATTGATGCACCTGCTATGCTAAGTAAGTGCTTCTAATAACTTATTCATTGGAAACGAACATGCAATTACCTACCGTTGATTATAAAGCGAGCGATGCGGCCGCTCAGTTTGTTGAGTCTCTTAGAAATACGGGCTTTGGTGTATTAAAAAACCACCCAATTCCACAGTCTCTAGTTGAATCAATTTATAAAAATTGGCAGGATTTTTTTAATTCTGAGCAAAAGCATGAGTTTTTATTCTCTAAAGAAACCCAAGACGGGTATTTTCCGCCATCGGTATCGGAAGTTGCAAAAGGCTTTACGGTAAAAGACATTAAAGAATATTTCCATGTTTATCCTAATGGCCGTGTACCTGCACAGCTCGAAGCCGATATTCGCGAATATTATCGCTTAGCCAATGAGTTTGCTGCCACGCTGTTAAGCTGGGTGCAAGCAGAGGCACCAGCGGATGTACGTGCTAAGTTTTCAATCGATTTAAAAGACATGATCGCGAACTCTGAGCAAACATTATTACGTATATTACATTACCCGCCAATGACCGGTGATGAAGAGCCAGGGGCAATTCGCGCCGCTGCACACGGTGATATTAATTTATTAACGGTACTACCAGCGTCAAACGAGCCTGGTTTACAAGTGCAAAAAACCGACGGCGGTTGGTTAGATGTGCCATGCGATTTTGGTAGTTTAATTATTAATATTGGCGACATGCTGCAAGAAGCGTCAGGTGGTTATTTTCCATCGACTATTCACCGCGTTATTAACCCTACGGGGAAAGCGTCAACTAAGTCACGTATTTCGTTGCCATTATTTTTGCATCCGCGTCCTGATGTGGTGCTTTCCGAGCGTTATACCGCAGATAGCTACTTACAAGAGCGTCTACGCGAGTTAGGTGTTAAGTAACTAGAACATCGGATAATAAATCTTATTTTTATAAAAAACGGCCATTGTGCCGTTTTTTGTTTTTAGCTTTGCCATGCGCTAGTTTTTAACGTTTAAGCGCACGAGAAGGGCTGCAAAGGTTAATATTCAATGCATTATTGGTCACGATCGGTATAATGCGCGCAACTGGTCACTTTGGCCTTATTTAAAAGAGAGTTTATATGAGTTTTGATGGGTTAGGTTTATCACAGTCTTTAGTTAATGCAGTTTTAGAAAAGGGCTATGAAACGCCAACACCAATTCAGGCTCAAGCTATCCCCGCGATCATTGAAGGTCGTGATGTAATGGCTGCAGCACAAACGGGTACGGGTAAAACGGCGGGTTTTACATTACCGCTGATTGAATCTCTATCTAAGGGGCAAAAAGCCAAGGGGAATCAAGTACGCGCGTTAATTTTAACGCCAACACGCGAGCTTGCATTACAAGTGAGCGAAAATGTTGAAGAGTATGCTAAGCACTCTAATATCAGTTCTTTTGTTGTTTACGGCGGCGTTAAAATTAATCCGCAAATGCAGCGCCTTCGTAAGGGCGTGGATATTTTAGTGGCCACGCCTGGGCGTTTGATTGATTTACACAATCAAAATGCATTGAAGTTCGATAACCTTGAAGTGTTGGTGCTTGATGAAGCCGACCGTATGCTTGATATGGGCTTTATTCACGATATTAAACGTATTATCAGTAAATTACCGGCTAAACGTCAAAACTTGATGTTCTCAGCGACGTTCTCTGACGATATTAGAGCGCTTGCAAAAGGACTTATTAACGATCCGGTAGAAATTTCAGTTGCGGCTAAAAACACCACCGCTAAAAGCGTTACCCAATGTGTTTACGCTGTTGATAAAGCGCGTAAAACGGCTTTATTAAGTCACTTAATTCGCAGTAATGATTGGCAACAAGTATTAGTATTTAGCCGTACAAAACATGGCGCAAACCGCTTAGTTAAGCAACTTGAGCGTGATGAGATTGTCGGTGCTGCTATTCATGGTAATAAATCACAAGGTGCGCGTGTTAAAGCGCTTGATGGCTTTAAAAGCGGCGAAGTACGTGTACTTGTGGCAACCGATATCGTTGCCCGTGGTTTGGATATTGTAGAGCTACCCCATGTAGTTAACTATGATTTACCGAATGTGTATGAAGATTATGTGCACCGTATTGGTCGTACTGGCCGTGCCGGTGCTTCGGGTGATGCTATTTCGTTTGTAACGATTGATGATGCGGATGACTTATATGGTATTGAACGCTTTATTGGTGAATTGATCCCACGCGCTCAAGAGCCTGGCTTTGAACCAAGTAATCCAGTGCCAGAAAGAGAGCTTGATGCACGACCAACAAAACCGAAAAAGCCGAAAAAAGTCAAACAGCCGTTTTCTAAGCCTAAGTCGGATAGTAAAAAGCCAAATAGTAATGGCAGTGGTACAGGCCCACGCCGTGGTGGTTCAGGTAAAAAGCCAGATGCTAATAAAGCGGGTGGTGAGCAAACACAAAACCCATGGGCTAAGCGTCAATCTGTTGGTGGCAATTCTCAGCGTCGTCGCCGTCCAAATAATGATGGCTAAAGCAACGCATAATTGATCTGTTGATTGATAAAAAACGCGCCTACCTTGGCGCGTTTTTTATGGGCTTGTAAAGTTACAGTGCTTTGAGATAATTAACCGCCAAGCCAATAAATAAAGTCACGCTGACACTGAGTAAGGTACCGAGCATCACGTATTCAGTCAGCTTTTTATCTTTACTGGCACTTAAATCGCCAAACCGAAACACAGATTTTGCCGCGAGTAAAAAGCCGACTCCTGCAAATTGGTCCAGCAAAATAAATGTTAGCATTAATACTCGCTCAAGCATGCCGATGCTTTGTCCTGCTGCCGGTAAACTCCCGGTAGTACTAAAGCCGGAGGTGATCCGCTCTAACATCATGCGAATAAACACCGCACTTGGACTCAATATCAATAAATACCCACAGAGCACCCATAATGTTGCAGGTTGTATTAACCATTGCCAAGCATGTGTAAAAAATTCACTACTGTCACTCAGCCATATGGCTAATAACAGCAAGACGACTAAATGAGCGAGTTGATCGACAATAAAAGCAACCACCCCTTTATTTGAATACGATTTAGCTAAGTCAATTAAGTAATGAGTGACAACCACAACGCTGGTGGCGATACAGATAGGGGCAATGGTTTGCCAACCAAAACTAAATTCCCACCAGCTGACAATAACAGCAGTGGTTATGCCATGTACTAGCACATGCAAATACAGTTTTTTAGCACGGAAATGACGCGTGTTACGGTTATGGACCCAGCTCATTGGTTGCCAGTAAAAATCAGCTAAAATATGGCCGATAATTAATGCCACGAATAACAACATAAAGCTCATTATATTGCTCCTGATAATGTGTCTGCGATGGTTTTTTCTGCATACTGCAAAAACCGTTCGACTAATTGATAGTGGCCAAGGTTGAGTAATTTAGTGACATTTTCTCGGCTTGTTTGCAATTGTTTGGCAACTTCACTGTGTTGGTTATTCTCGCAGGTTAAGTAGACATAGAGCGCGTTTGCTTGTTTTTGAGTCATTTTGGTCAGCAACACATCAATAAAAGCGAGATTAAGGGCTAACCCTTCGTTGGTAGGCTCGATAATACTGTTAAATATAAAACGTTGACTGTGCATTTCATCAAGGCCGCGGCCCGATAAGGTAAATGCAGATCCTGTGGCTGTTTTAATATCAGCTCTGGCGTTATCTATTTCACCTATGGCGAGGCTTTGGCGAACCTCATAACCTGACGCCTTTAAATGTAAATACAATAACAGTGCGACATTGCAGACCTGCGCAGGTTGATTTACTTGCAGCTGAAATGCATCGCCTCGGTAAATAATCCCTTGATTGTGTTTACCTTCAGTGATCGCTCGTAAACTTTGGTCAAGCTGATAGAGCATTGCATCGTAGTCGTGCTTTGGAATATGTTGTGATTTGATCACATCGCCGCTGATCACCGCAATCATAAATGTCCTAACTTAGTTACATATTAAAATGTAACCAATAATGGTTACATAATGCCATGTAACTAATTTAGGTTACTTATGGAATAAATGCAAGGGCCTGAAATGGCAGCGGGTATGTTACAGTAGGGTGATAATAAAAAGGATACCGCATGAATCAAGAAACACACAGTCCAGCAAGCACCAAACCTAAGGTTGGGATTTTTGTTGATGTACAAAATATTTATTACACCTGTCGAGAGAGTTACCGAAAAAATTTTGATTACAATGCTTTTTGGGCAAAAATCAGTGATGACTATGATATTGAATGTGCGATTGCGTACGCTATTTATCGTGGTGACGAAAAGCAATCTCAGTTTCAAAACATCCTGCGTGCGATTGGTTTTGAGGTAAAGCTAAAACCGTTTATCCAGCGCAAGGATGGTAGTGCTAAAGGTGACTGGGACGTTGGCATCACCATCGATATGCTCGAGCAAGGTAAGCACCTCGATAAAGTTATTTTACTCTCTGGTGATGGTGACTTTGCGTTATTGTTGGGGCATTTACAGCATCAGTATAATGTCCCGTGTGATGTCTATGGGGCTGATAAACTGACGGCAGAAGCGCTGAAACAAAGTGCAGAGCATTTTTATTGTATAGATGACGCTTTGTTACTGTAGAAAAGTATAAAAAACTTAACCCAATGTTAAATATTTTTGACATGATGGGCATGTGGAACTATAGTTTTAAATGTTAATTAATTTTAACATTACGTTAGTTTTACTTTACATGGCCGGAGGGGATATGAGTTACACGCAAAAATCACGCTTACTTGAGGTGGTTATAACATTAGTTGTCTTATTTAATTACCTGCAAGCTGTACTGTCTATGACACCAGAAGCACAGATGGATCCAACACTTGCCAGTGGGCTGCTGATCAAGCTTGTTATACAAACTGTCGTTATGCTTGCTGTTATGCACAGTATTTTGGCTGCATTTAATAGTAAGTATGCAAACCAGCCAAAAGATGAGCGCGAGCAGGCAATCGCATTAAAAGCCAAAAGCGTGAGCTTGTTCATTTTGCAATTAGGTGTAGTAAATGCAGTATTTGCGTTGTTAATCAACTCTGTATATCCGATACCCATGAGTCCTGTACACCAGCTAGTGATCGCTGCATTACTGAGTGAAGTCATTGGTGGGGTTGTGGAAGTATGGTTATTGCAAAGAGGTTAAAATGGCAAAGTTAGCAATTAGCAATTCCATCCGCACATTACGTTTTCAACATGATGAAATGACCCAGCAGCAATTAGCTGACGCTGTAGGAGTTACACGGCAAACAATTGCTGCAATTGAAGCTGCAAGGTATTCACCGTCATTGGAAGTTGCTTTTAAAATAGCGATTGTTTTTAATCAACCACTAGAAAAAATATTCCAATATAAGCAGTGATTCTTTACTAAACTATTATTTTAGGTAAACTGGAGCAGCATTACACAGTTTATTTACGTTATTGGCCATTCACACCGATAAAATAGTATATTAAATCACTATATTAGGTGTTTTTTTAGGTAATAATGTCATTTTTAAGCCTGATCGCGACGTTGAAAAGTAGTCGACACTAATTTAATGAATATTAATTGTTTATTTAATTCAGTTAATTAGAGATGAATATGGAATATATATGATTTTTTGTGAAAAATATAATGACAACGCTGTCATTTGTTGTGTAACATTAATTCAACATGGGTTGAGGGTGGATCGCATTAAGATAATAAAAAAACATGCGATTAATACAAATATTAAACGAAGGTTAGAGGTCGTTAGATGATGGCTAAGAGTGCGAATGAGGACCAATTGTTTATTGGTATCGATGGTGGCGGAACTAAGTGCCGTGCAACTATATACTCTGCACAACATGGGGTATTAGGAACTGGTCTAGGTGGCCCCGCGAATCCATTACATGGGTTAGAGCGCACATTAGAGTCAATAATGGTGTCTACACAGTTGGCGATGCGTGATGCAGGTTTGCAGCTAGAAACTATTCACCAAGTCTATGCTGGCTTAGGGTTGGCGGGCGTTAATTTACCAAGCTTGTATGAAAAAATAACTGAATGGGAACATCCATTTAAACAAATGTTCCTAACGACGGACTTACACACTGCATGTATTGGCGCTCATGAAGGCGGTGATGGTGCGGTGATTATTACTGGCACTGGTTCATGTGGTTTTTCACATGTCAAAGGGCAATCAGTGAACTACGGTGGTCATGGCTTTGCTCTTGGTGATAAAGGTAGCGGCGCATGGATGGGGCTTGAGGCAATCAAAGCGGTGTTGGTTGAACTAGATGGTTTAGGCCCTCAAACCGCATTGACCCAAATAATGAAAAATCATTTTAATGCAGTAAATGCAATGGATATAGCCGAGCAAATGGCTGGACAGCCGTCAAGCAGCTATGCCAAGCTTGCTCGTTATGTATTTGATGCTGCCCATCAAGGTGATGTTATTGCATTGGCCATTGTTAAAGACGGCGCAGCCTACGTGAGCCAGTTAGCACATCGTTTATTAGCAAATAACCCACCACGGTTATCTATGATTGGTGGCCTTGCTGAGCCATTAAATAAATGGCTTGATCCAGAAATTGCAAAACGTGTTGAAATGCCAAAACAACCGCCAGAAATGGGCGCTATTTATTTTGCTCAACAATCGGTATTAGAACAAGATCAAAAGGTAGCCTTATAATGAAAACCTTCTATCGTGCAGCGCGTTTATTTACCGCAGAAAACTTTATTGATAACGCATTATTTAGTGTTGAAAATGGTGTATTTAAGCACGAAGACTCAACTTCTGAGTCAGTTGTCGAGTTAAATGGCCTAGTTGTACCGGGTTTTATTGACGTTCAAGTTAATGGTGGGGGTGGTGCATTTTTTAATGCTGAGCAAAGCACACAATGCTTAGATCGTATCGCAAAAGCACACGGTCAATTCGGTACTACCGCACTGATGCCAACACTCATTACAGATAAAGTTGCAGTAATGCAAGCGGCGGCTGATGCAACGGCACAAGCAATTAACGAAGGCGTAGCGGGTGTATTAGGCATCCACTTTGAAGGCCCTCATTTATCATTTCCAAAAAAAGGCACTCACAGTGAGCAGTTTATTCGGCCAATTAGCGAACAAGAATTTGCCATTTATGCGCGCCAAGACTTAGGTATTAAAATGGTTACCTTAGCGCCAGAAAACGTCAGCATTGCTGATGTTGAGCGTCTAGTAGCCTGTGGTGTGAAAGTATCACTAGGCCATACCAATGCTGATTATCAAACAACCATGGCGGCACTTAATGCAGGCGCCGATGGTTTCACGCATTTATACAATGCCATGTCACCGTTTACATCGCGTGAGCCGGGTGTTGTTGGTGCCGCCCTTTGGCATGATAACAGCTGGTGTGGATTGATTGTTGATGGCCACCACGTGCACCCGCTGTCTGCGAAATTAGCAATTCGCAGTAAGCAACGTGGCAAAATTATGTTGGTCACGGATGCGATGCCACCTGTGGGCACTGATGACATGGAATTTGATTTCTTTGATGGGCGAAAGGTAATTCGTACCGGAGATAGATTAAATTCAAGCACTGGCGAGTTAGCGGGCAGTGTTTTAGATATGGCAAGCGCAGTGCGCAACACCGTCAATACTTTAGATGTTAGCCTGAGTGAAAGCTTACGGATGGCAGCATTGTATCCGGCACAATATTTGAACCTCAAGAACAAGGGACGTTTACTTGATGGCTTTGACGCAGACTTTGTGGTGCTCGATGAGCAACAGTATGTCAAAGCAACTTATATTGCAGGCATTGCAATCTAACGTTTCCCTGGAAAAAACCCCCGCCGTTGTATCGCGGGGCTTTTTTGTTTTAAGAGTAAAAATATGACAACAACAAGCACAGTTGAAAAACCGATTAAAAAACGTCTTGCATCACTTGATGCATTACGTGGTATGGATATGTTTTGGATTTTGGGAGGCCAATCAATTTTCGCGGCCTTATTTGTCTTAACTGACTGGAGTGGTTGGAAAGTCTTTGCAGCACATACAGTACATAGTGCTTGGCATGGCTTTACTTTTTACGATTTAATTTTCCCGTTGTTTATCTTCTTATCTGGTGTGGCAATGGGGCTCTCGCCTAAACGTATTGATCACCTCGCATGGCATGAGCGCAAAGTTTTTTATGCTAAAGCGATAAAACGGTTATTGTTATTGTGCGGGTTAGGGGTGATGTACAACCATGGCTGGGGCACAGGTATTCCTTTAGCGGTTGATGAAATTCGCTATACCAG
Organism: Pseudoalteromonas prydzensis; assembly: GCF_011050055.1. Classification (GTDB taxonomy): domain Bacteria; phylum Pseudomonadota; class Gammaproteobacteria; order Enterobacterales; family Alteromonadaceae; genus Pseudoalteromonas; species Pseudoalteromonas prydzensis_A. The sequence goes on from NZ_DRGM01000111.1 coordinate 30,775, forward strand.
TGTGTTGGGTCGTATTGCAATCGCTTGGTTTTTTTGCGCTATGTTGGTATGGCATACCAGTATTCGCACGCAAGTGTTTACGGCGGTTGGTTTATTATTAGGCTATTGGGTATTAATGTGCTTTATTCCTGTGCCAGGCGGCGTTGCTGGCGACTTAAGCGCTGCTGGTAGTTGGAACGCGTGGTTTGATAGACACTTTTTACCAGGGATTAGTTACCAAAACCGGCCGGTCGATCCGGAAGGAATATTATCAAGTTTTCCGGCCATTATTAATGCCATGATTGGCGTTTTTGCTGGGCAACTCATAGCCAGAGCAGCGCAAATTGGTGAGTGGAAAACTACCGGGATATTGTTTGTCGCCGGTGTGATTAGTGTCAGCCTTGGTTGGTTGTGGGATTTACAGTTCCCAGTTAATAAAGAGCTATGGACAAGTTCTTTTGTACTTGTCACGGTGGGGTGGAGCGCGATATTACTGGCTGTTTTCTATGCCTTGGTCGATATTTTAAATGGCCAAAAATTAGCCTACCCATTTGTTATTATTGGCGCGAACTCGATTATTATTTATTTAGCGTCTAGTTTAGTTGATTGGACATTTATCAGCCGCAGTGTATTTGGTGGCTTTATTAATGCAGTCCCTGAACTTTGGCAGCCACTGCTTAGCGTTATCGCTTTATTATTAGTACAAATCCTTGTTTTACACTGGATGTACAAGCGTAAAATATTTGTCAGCGTGTAAAACGTGGCACTAAAAACGGTAAAAAATAATTTTTTATTCACTTTTACTTTACAAACGAAACTGAAATGGTAATAATGACAGCGTTGTCATAATGGTATTGACCAAGCAGCGTATCCCTGTCTGGTCTGATCTAAGGCCCAATTCGATTGCACGTGGAGTTGGGACTTAGATCCCATTTTTTCATCAACTAATTTAATAACTGAGCAAACAAATATGCAAATAGTAATTTTAAATGATGCAGCGGCCGTCGCTGCATATGGCGCAAATATTTTCGCAGCCCAATTACAAAAAAAACCAACATCAGTGCTCGGTTTAGCAACGGGCTCTACGCCGGTTGCGTTATATCAACAGTTAATCGCTAAAAATAAAGCCGGTGATATTTCATTCTCGCAAGCGACAACATTTAACTTGGATGAATACTTAGGCTTAACGGGTGAACATCCACAAAGTTATCGTTACTTTATGAACGAGCAGCTATTTAGCCATGTTGATATCAATAAAGAGAATACTTTTGTACCGCCTGGCGATGCCGTCAATCCAATTACTGCATGTAAAGAATATGAAGATAAAATAGCCAAAGCAGGTGGCGTTGATGTGCAGTTATTAGGCATTGGCCGTAATGGTCATATCGGGTTTAACGAACCTTCATCCGGTCTATGTTCACGTACTCGTGTAAAAACCCTAACCAAAGCAACCGTTGATGATAATGCGCGTTTTTTTGCTGCGGATGAATATCAACCACACCTATCTATTACCATGGGAATTGGTACCATTTTAGAAGCTAAAAAGGTGGTATTACTTGCAACGGGTGAAAATAAAGCCGATGCAGTGCACGCTATGATTGAAGGGCCATTAATGGCTAAATGTCCCGCATCTGCGTTGCAGTTACATAAAGATGCCGTGATTGTTATTGATAAAGCGGCAGCAAGCAAACTTGAAGATTTAGAGTTTTATCAGCATATCGAAGCTGAAAATCAAAAGTTACAGGCTCATTTAGCTACATTGTAACTGTAAAAAGAATTTATTGTGTGTTCAAAAAGTCCGTAAGGGCTTTTTTTTTGTCTGTTTATCAGTGGCTAACAATTGGGTTTGGCTGAGTGTTATGGTAGTTTTAGCCATCTAAACAATTAAAAGGACGAGCATGCTTAATTACACTGCTATGTCGTTAAATCGAGCATCAAATTTACGTAAAGAACCAAACTGGCTAGCAGCTCAAGTCAATGAGCAAAGTCGTTGGTTATTAGTGAATAATAATCAAACTTTATTTGACCGTAATAGTTATTCTGTGACGTTTTTGAGCTTTGTAACTGTGCGTAATTTAGATTTAACTGAGGCGATATTCTTAGGCTTAGATGAGCAGCAAACCAGCCATTTTGCGCTTGATGTAAGCCAACTAGATGAAGCGATATTAGCACAATTGATTGGTGATGCTGAGTTTGTTGATATTCGTCGCTATGGCGTACACGTCGCACTTGAACAAGGCTCAATGGCAGCACTCGCTCGTGGTTTGTGTTACTGGCATGCAACGCATTGTTTTTGCGGACGTTGTGGAAGCAAAAATACGCTTGTTGAGGCAGGGCACTCTCGTTTATGTAGTAATGAGAAGTGTAAGCATCAAACATTCCCACGTACAGATCCGGCGGTGATCATGGTGGTAACGCGTACCTTTGCCGATGGTATTGAACGTTGCTTATTGGGCCGTCAAGCGATATGGGCGCCCGGCATGTACTCGTCTTTAGCTGGTTTTGTTGATCCCGGCGAGAGCCTTGAACAAGCCGTCGCACGTGAAGTAATGGAAGAAGCGGGTATTGTTGTTGGCAATGTCCGTTATATCGCCTCGCAACCTTGGCCGTTTCCGTCATCAATTATGTTGGGTTTTATCGCAGAAGCCGTTACTGAAGAAATTCACGTTGATAAAGACGAGCTGGATGACGCGCAGTGGTTTAGCCGTGAAGAGCTTAAATGCTTTGGTAATTGGCATGAAGAAGGCGAGCATTTAAAGCTGCCCCGCACCGACTCTATATCACGCTATTTAATTGATCATTGGTGTAATTTAAACGATTAAGCATTTTTTAATGCATGTTCTAACGAAATATTTTTAAGGATTAATAATGACGACAAGTAATAAAAATACGCTGTTAGTCAGTGCTGGGCGTAAGAAAGCGTATACCCATGGGGTTGTTAACCCTGTAGTGCAACGAGCGTCAACGGTTGTTTTTGATTCTGTGGCCGAGCTCAAAGAAGCGGCAAAAAAACGAGGTGACAAAACGCTTTTTTATGGTCGTCGCGGTACCACGACTCATTTTGCACTGCAAGAAGCGATCACTGAACTGGAAGGTGGAGAAGGCTGCGCGCTATACCCGTGTGGAGCTGCTGCTATTAGTAGTGCGCTATTGGCTTTTGTTAAAGCGGGCGATCATATCCTAATGGTTGATAATGCTTATGAGCCAACCCGTGATTTCTGCGATAAAATTTTAGCTGGGTTTGGTGTCACCACAGCGTATTACCCGCCAACTATTGGTGCTGGTATTAAAGCGCTGATCAAAGAAAACACTAAAGTGTTATTTTTAGAGTCGCCGGGCTCCATCACCATGGAAGTGCAAGATGTACCGGCAATGGTTGCTGTCGCAAACGAGCTAGGCGTGATGACGATGCTTGATAACACTTACGGCAATGGCTTACATTACCGTCCATTAGAGCACGGTGTCGATATCAGTATTCAAGCTGCGACTAAATACATTGTTGGTCACTCTGACGTGATGATGGGCGTTGCGGTTGCGAATAAAAAATATTGGCCAACGTTACGTGAGCAATCTTATTTACTTGGTCAATGTACCTCTGCTGATGATGCTTATTTAGCACTTCGAGGGTTGCGCACCATGGCAGTACGTTTAAACCAGCACGAAAAAGCTGCGCTAGCAGTGGCAAGTTGGTTAGAGCAGCATCCACTGGTTGATCATATTCGTCATCCTGCATTTGAGAGTTGCCCCGGTCATGAGTTTTTCAAACGTGATTTTGATGGCAGTAATGGCTTGTTTTCTTTTGTTATGAAACAAGGGACCCAAAGCGCGATTGATGCCTTTTTAGATAGCCTAGAGCATTTCAAAATGGGCTTCTCGTGGGGTGGCTTTGAGAGTTTAGTCACCGCTAATTTGACGATGAAAGGGCTGCGCTCAGCGACGGGTTGGCAGTTGGGCCCTGTGATCCGCTTACATATTGGTCTTGAAGATGTTGACGATTTAATTACTGATTTATCGCAAGCTTTGGATGTATATAAGCAACATTTATAATAATGTACTTGTTACATTTTCATCTATTGTTACAAAGCTCACCATTCGGTGGGCTTTTTTTTGCTAGTAATTCAACACGTTTGCCCTTAGTGTAAGCTGTATATAGATTAATAAGGAATATCTGTGACGCAACTCCACCCTCAGCGATTATTAAAGATTGCCCAGTTTGAACTGGTGAGATTATTTTTAACCAAACGCGGCTTACTTGCTGTTGCCGCATTTTCAATTTGTTGGTTATTGATTTTACGCTATCCGATAGGTCAAGCTGTCAGCTTAATTAGTTCGCCTCAAATAGCCGATTTTGCACAACAAGTGTTTGGTGCTATTGGGCTGAGTAAATTACTCGATTGGCCTGAAGCTGAATTAGCTATGTATTGGTTAATTGCATTGTATAGCTTTCCCAGTTTTTGCTTGTTTTTATGTAGCGACCAACTTGTTGGTGATAAACAGCGAGGAACCCTACGATTTTTATCTCTTAGAGCAACCCGTAATGAAATGCTATTTGGCCGGTTTCTTGGGCAAGTATTTATTTTAGCCGCGTTGTTAATTGTGACCTTAGTGGCTGCTGTCGCGGTGATGGCATTTCGTGAGCCGGCATTATTAATGACGGGTTTAAGTCGCAGTTTCATTTTGTTCTGTTACCTTTTAATAGCAGTTTTACCCTTTATAGCACTGATGACTTTGTTAAATACCTTTGCGCGCTCGGCACGCTTAACTGTGGTGCTGGCAATCTTGTTTTTTGCCGGTGGCAATATTGTGGTTGGCATATTAAGCTGGCAAATTCCAGCGATGGCAATGCTTGACTATATTTTCCCGGGTGTGCAGTTAGAGCAAATGGCGGGGCAAAATGCAGGATTGTTTAACAGTTTAGGTATTCCAATTATTCAAACAGCGGTTATGTTAGCCCTAGCCCAGCGTATTTTTGCAAGGAGTTCATTATGAGCACATTAATACAGGCAACAGCTTTAACCAAGCAGTACGGCAGCAAATTAGCACTTGATAACGTGAGTTTTGAAATTCAAAAAGGCGCGCCGGTCGCTTTAGTCGGGCCTAATGGGGCAGGTAAAACCACATTGTTTAGTGTGTTATGTGGCTATATATTGCCGACTAAAGGCACGCTCAGTATTTTGGGTCATAACCCTGGCAGCAGTGAATTATTTGGTAAGCTCAGTGCGTTACCGCAAGATGCACAACTTGATCCCCGTTTTAGTATTTCCCACCAATTGGCGTTTTATGGCCAGTTGCAAGGGCTGTCAAATAAGCAAAGCCAAGCAGAAGCGATCCGCGTACTGGAGTTGGTAGGACTAGCTGACGTTGCTAAACAGCGTTCTGATGACTTATCACACGGTATGCGCAAGCGGGTTACAATCGGGCAGGCACTGATCGGTAAACCGCAAATTGTTATGCTCGATGAAGCCACCGCAGGACTTGATCCAATTCATGCCCGTGAAATCCGTCAATTAGTCGCTGAATTAAGCTCAGAGGCTACCTTTATTTTAAGCTCACACGATTTGACTGAGCTAGAGCGCTTATGCTCACATGTACTGCACCTTGATAAAGGCAAGCTCACAGAGCATCCAACGCAAAGTAATAATAGTGAACAGCAATTTGGCTTTATTACCTTGTTATTAAATGAGCAATATGCTGATGTTGAGGCTAAAATTCAAGCATTAGCAGAGGTGTCTAAGGTATATATGAGCCAAGCTAAAGAATATGTTATTGAATATCAAAAAGCAGCCACGCCATTTGATATCACGTTATTACAATATTGTTATCAGCAAGGTTGGCGTTATCGCCAATTAGTAAATGGGCACACGTTAGAAAATCAAATATTTAAACAGGAGCAAATATAATGGGTTTATTAAGTGGTTTAATGGGTAATGCCAGTGAAGTTGATGACGATGATTTAGAAAAAGTATTGGCAAATACACTGATTGAAGGTGAACAAGTCGAAAAAGCCTATAAAGTTGTTCGCGACATGTTTATCTTCACTAATAAGCGTTTAATTTTACTCGACAAGCAGGGCGTGACTGGCTCAAAAATGGAAATGATCAGCATTGCCTATTCAAAAATTACCAAGTTTAGTAAAGAAAGTGCTGGGCATTTTGATTTAGATGCAGAATTAAAGATTTGGGTTGGCTCTGATCCAACTCCTATTAGCAAAGATTTTAAATCAGGGGATAACATCAATGATGTTTATCGCATCATCAGTCAGTATGCCCTGTAAAGAGAAGAAAAAAGAGAAATGTAGTGGTTGTTTCAATAATCGCTACATTATTTTTACAATAGCTTACATAATTTTACATTTTCCTAATTAATACAATGAGTTAGTTAAGTTCCCGTTCAGTTTACTCGCGTTAGCATGTGCCCCGTCTTAACCAACCGGTTAAACGTTAAACCTTGTAGCAATAAAACAATGTAAAATAGGGAAATCTTTTTATGAAAAAATTAGCAGTTATTATTTCGAGTATTCTTCTTTCTAGTGCCGCGACTGCTGCGGATAACTATCAGTCAATCAGCCATTTAGGATATAAGGACACCGATGGCAACGACACAGTAAGCGTTGATTCAACGTATTACTTCTCGCCAAAAGCGACTTTAGGTCCTTACGATCAATTTGAGTACATCAATAAACAAACTAATGTTTATGGTTCATACCTTGATAATGACTCTAGTGATGTAGCAACTATTGGTGGTGAGTATTTCTTACAAGATTTTGTACTTGGTGCTGAGTACAGTAATAAAGACATTGACGCTGGTTCAAGCACTGACGTGATTAAGCTTTCTGCAGGTTACTTCTTTAATCCTAACCTTCTTTTAAAAGCAACATTTGAAGATGTTGAAGATGGCGAAAATCGTGTTTTATTTGCTTTAGCATACAACCACCAGTTAAACAGCACTGATTACATCGGTTTCACTGTAACATCTGATGACGAGTTTGATTACCGTGCCGTGAACGCTAAATACTTCATGGACCTTAAGCAAGGTAACTACCTAACTGTTGAAGGTACTGTTTCAGATACCGATAATGGTAGCAGCTCATGGGAACTTGGTTCAAACTACTACTTCACAAAAGCAACATCAGCGTTTGTTACATTTAACAAAAACGATGATTACACTTTTGGTGCGCAACACTTCTTCAACAAAAATGTTGGCTTAAAAGCAGGTTACGGTAATAACTGGGATGATTCTGGTTATGATGCTTACTTTGCAAATGTAAGCTTACAGTTCTAATCACACTGTAATATTAGTACTGCAATACTAAAAAAGCCCGCTTAATTAAGCGGGCTTTTGCATTTTTGCTATTTAACTAGGTTTATTTACCAACCACATTGACGGCCTTTGTTTTGCTCATCAAGGTACTTTTGCAGTGGTGCAAAGTAATCAAGGAGGGCAGTGGCATCCATTTCAGGTTTACCTGTTACGGTGGCTAATGCTTCTTGCCAAGGGCGGCTTGAGCCCATTTCTAACATCGCATTAAGCTTTTCGCCAGCTGCTTTAGAGTTATAAACAGAACAACGATGAATGGCTTCTTTATTACCTGCTATTTCACATAAACTACGGTGGAAATCGAACTGTAAAATATGTGCTAAGAAATAACGCGTATACGGTGTATTGCCTGGTACATGGTATTTAGCACCTGGATCAAAATCAGTTTCGCTACGCGCAATCGGAGCTTGTACACCTTGGTATTTTTCACGTAATTCCCACCACGCTTTATTGTAGTTTTCAGGCGTCACTGCACCAGAGAATACTTGCCAGCGCCATTGGTCAACAAGTAAACCAAATGGAATAAAGGCAACTTTATCAAGCGCCATTTTCATTAATAAGCCAATGTCTTTTGATTCATCAGGGACTTGCTCTAATAAACCAATCTCTTTTAAGTAACCGGGCGTTACAGAAAGGGCAATCGTGTCGCCAATCGCTTCGTGGAAACCATCATTGGCACTTTCTTGATAATAAAGCGGCTGGGTATTGTAAGCGCGTTGATAGAAGTTGTGACCTAACTCATGGTGAATAACCGAAAATTCTTCGCCAGTGCGTTGAATACACATTTTAATGCGTAGGTCGTCCTTACTATCTATATTCCACGCTGAGGCATGACACTGTACATCACGGTCGGCAGGTTTTGTAAATAACGAGCGTTCATAAAAGCTCTCAGGTAAAGGCGCAAATCCCATAGAAGTGAAGAATTTCTCAGCTCCTTGCACCATTTTTAATTCATTGTAGTTATGCTCGGCTAATAATGCAGTTACATCATAACCTGGATCGGCATTTTCAGGTGCGACGACATCGTAAATGTTACCCCATGTTTGTGCCCACATATTGCCTAACAAATGTGCTGGGATAGGTTGATCTTGGGGTACTTTATCTTCACCGTATTTTTCACCTAACTTGGCGCGAACATGACAATGCAGTGAGTCATAGAGTGGTTTTACTTGGCCCCAGATACGATCAAGCTCTGTTGCAAAGTCATCAGCGGGCATGTCGTATTTACTGCGCCACATTGCACCAGTGTCGGCATAACCAAGCTCTTTCGCACCTTCATTGGTTAGTGCAACTTGCTGCTCATACAGTGGCCGCATTGGTTTTGATACCAAGCGCCAGCCCTGCCATAAATCAAGCAGTTCATTGTAATCACGGCTGGTGGCCATTGTTGCAGTCATATCGCCTAGGCTTAAACAGCTGCCATCGTCTTTACAGTATTTCCCTTTGCCGTACATGCCACCAAGTTCAGCCACCAGCTGTGATAATTTAGCTGTTTTTTCTGCATCTTGTGGGGCAGGTAAGGTGAGTGCTAATTTTAATTTATCGAGCTTGCGACGTGCGTCGTAATCAAGTTCAAGTGAGTCAAATTGTGCAGCTTCGTTCGCAAGACGAACCACCGCGGCAGTCATTTTACGGTTTACTTCTGCAGAAAGCGCAGATGTATCGTGCGTTATAAAATTTGCGTAGATCCATTCAGCACGGCTGGATTCTAAGTATAACGCGCTGAGCTCTTGCTCGGTTGCATCTAAAAATGCTTGCGCATCTTTTGCGGTTGCAGGTGCCGGGCTGGCAGTTTGCGCAGTGGTGTTACTCGCTTCTTGGTTACAGCCGCTTAATGCTAATGTGCTGGCAACCAGTATGGCGCTCAAACTAAGCTTAAAATGTGGAGTAGTCATGTTGACCCTTATATTTGTTATTTATCGCAGAGGATAATAGCAGTGTCTCTTTGTTAGGCAAAGTTTATCAGTAACCAAGCGCCAACCAATGAGCAAGGCGAGTTTACAGTGACATTGTATTTATTAAAGGATCGGTCATAATTAAGCCAATGCATTTCATTAATTAATAAGGATAGTTTTCATGTCAGTATTTATCTTGTTACTGGTGGTAGTAATCGTTATTTTTGCGGTCAAAGATATCCGCTTAAACTTAGTTAGTCGCCCGACATTTAAAATGTTTAAAAAAGTACTTCCGCCACTTTCACAAACCGAGCGAGAAGCGATGGAGGCGGGTGACGTATGGTGGGATGGCGAACTGTTTAGTGGTAATCCTGATTGGCAGGTATTACACAGCTATCCAAAACCTGAACTTAGTGAGAAGGAACGGGCATTTTTAGACAATGAAGTCGAAACATTACTGGCAATGCTTGATGATTATCAAATAGTACAAAAAGATAAAGACTTACCAAAAGAAGTATGGGATTACCTGAAAACGCAGGGTTTCTTTGCGATGATCATTCCTGAAAAATTTGGTGGTCGGCAGTTCTCAGCAATCGCAAATTCAACCATAGTTGCTAAAATTGCCACTAAAAGCTTAACCGCGGCAGTGACAGTGATGGTGCCTAACAGTTTAGGCCCTGGTGAATTGTTATTACATTATGGTACTAAACAACAGCAGGAGCGTTGGTTACCCAGTTTAGCTAATGGTAAAGATGTGCCCTGTTTTGCACTTACGGGCCCAGAAGCAGGCTCAGATGCGGGCAGTATTCCTGATTCAGGGGTCGTATGTAAAGGTGAGTTTGAAGGTAAAGAAGTGCTGGGCTTACGTTTAAATTGGTCAAAGCGCTATATTACACTCGCACCTGTAGCGACTGTACTGGGGCTTGCTTTTAAAATGTATGATCCTGAAGGATTACTTGGTAAACAACAAGAGCTTGGTATTACCTGTGCACTGATCCCCACAGATCATCCGGGTGTTGAAACCGGGGAGCGTCATTTCCCTCTTAATATGGCGTTTATGAATGGCACAACGTACGGAAAAGATGTGTTTATTCCGCTTGATTGGATCATTGGCGGTCAACAAGGCGCAGGGCGAGGCTGGCGTATGCTAGTCGAGTGTTTAAGCGCCGGGCGTGGTATTTCATTACCAGCGCTTAGCAGTGCAACTGGGCACTTATGTGCTCGAATGACGTCAGCGTATGCCACAGTGCGTCAACAGTTCGGTGTATCTATCGGCCAGTTTGAAGGCGTGCAGGAAGCACTAGCTCGCATTGGCGGTTTAACCTATAGCTTAGAGTCGTGTCGGCTAATGACCGCAGGCGCCATTGATTTAAAATTAAGCCCGTCAGTAGTAACAGCCATTGCTAAATACCATATGACAGAAATGGGTCGTACGGTGATGAATGATGCGATGGATATTCACTCAGGCAAAGGGATACAAGTAGGTCCGAACAACTATTTAGCCCACGGTTACATGGGGATCCCGGTATCAATTACCGTTGAAGGGGCAAATATTTTAACCCGTAACTTGATGATTTTTGGTCAAGGTGCAACCCGTTGTCATCCATTTGTGCTCAAAGAAATGGCAGCTGCGGCGATGGAGGATGATGATTTAGCGCTAAAAGAATTCGATTCATTATTACTACAGCATATTATCTTTGCTGCGACCAATGCAGGTATGGCATTTGTGCATGGTTTAACGCGCAGCTACTTTGCTAAATCGCCGGTGTGTGGTGCAACTGCAACGTATTATAAGCAGCTAGGGCGAATGAGCCGCGGGCTTGCTTTTAGTACTGATGTAGCCATGTTAGTCCTCGGTGGTGAGCTTAAACGCAAAGAAATGATTTCAGCGCGTTTAGGCGATGTGTTAAGTCATTTGTATTTGGCATCATGTGTATTAAAACGCTTTGAAGATGAAGGGCGTCAACAGGCTGATTTACCCTTTGTTAAATATGCGGTGGAATTATCATTGTTTGAAATTGGCCAAGCATTTGATGGTTTTTTCAAAAACTTTTCAAATCCCGTTGTTAATTTTATACTTAAACGTATCGTATTTCCGTTTGGTAACCATTACCAGCGGCCAAGTGATGAGGTTGCACAAGCAATCTGTGAGCATATGACTCAACCAGGGGTATTTAGAAACCGCTTAACCCACTTATGCTATGTAGATGATAATGCTGGAACTGGGGTGATGGAAAATGCCTTTATAGCTATGCATGATACTAGTGCGGCATTTAAACGATTAAAAAAATGGCAACGTGAGGGCACGCTTAATCGTAACCATGATATTGAGACTGCGATTAACAGTGCGCGTGAGAAACAGTTGATCACCGATGAGCAAGCAGAAAAACTACACGGGGCAAATAATTTACGCAAACAGGCCATAGCGGTAGATAATTATCAAGCGGGTGAATTGTAATTTTAGCATCATTTATGATGATTAACTGAATAATAAAAAGCCTTGCTGATGCAAGGCTTTTTGCTAGTTTAACTCGCAAATAATGTGTTTTTAGCGGGCAAATGGATCGGCATTAATTTTATCAACATACCAGTTGCCTTTTTTACGGACCATTTTTACGCTGCGCATATCATCGACTTTATTACCATTAAATTGGCCAGTAAAAATAAGGTTGATATTTGCTGTATCACCGTACTGCTCTCTTAAGCTCATATTAGTCATATCAACTTCAATAACCACGTTATCGTATTGCATGTTGACTAAATTACGAGCAAATTGTTTAGATGTGCCATATGACATCATGATCCGCGCCATTCTTGGCGTTGCCATGGTACTGGCTTTGGTAAGATCTTGTTCGTTATACAGGGTATCAAAAAATAGTGTGGCACTATTTCCTGGCGTATTTTTTTCACCTTTAGGTGAATCATCATTGCCACAGCCGCTTAGTAGCAATAAAAATGTAGCAGTAAAAAGAGTTATAAATAATTTCATTAGATAAATAGACTTATTAGTGATGATTTAGTGTGTGACGAAATGCGGCAGATGTAAAGTTTACGATAAGAATTAGTGAGGTTAGTACAATAAATAATAAAAAAGGATGCATTTAGCATCCTTTTTTCAAGGTCAATACAGTTATTGAACAAGCTCTTGTTCAGTAAACTCTTCAGCAAAAAGCGGGCTTGATAAATAACGCTCTGTTGCACTTGGTAAAATAACTACCACATTTTTACCTGCATTTTCAGGTAACTCAGCAATACGCTTAGCGGCAACAACCGCAGCCCCTGACGAAATACCGACTAAGATACCTTCGTCTTTCATAAGCTTGTGGGCCATTTCAATTGCTTCTTCATTTGAAACAAGTTCAGCGCCATCAATGACACTAAGATCTAAGTTACCAGGGATGAAGCCTGCACCAATACCTTGGATTTTATGAGGGCCGGGCTTAATTTCTTCGCCCGCTAAAGTTTGGCTGATAACTGGAGAATTTGTCGGCTCTACAGCGATTGATTTAACATCAAGGCCTTTTTCAAGTTTCAAATAACGACTAACACCAGTGATCGTGCCACCAGTACCCACACCTGCTACGAAGAAGTCAACGTTACCGTCTGTTGCTTCGAAGATTTCAGGACCGGTTGTTTCAAAGTGAATTTTTGGATTCGCTGGGTTCTCAAACTGTTGTAATAGAATGAACTTTTCAGGATCACTGGCTTGAATTTGTTTAGCCTTTTCAATTGCACCATTCATTCCTTTAGCGCCATCCGTTAATACTAAATTAGCACCTAATGCTTTTAGTAATTTACGACGCTCAAGGCTCATGGTATTTGGCATAGTAAGTGTTAACTTGTAACCACGAGAAGCAGCTACAAAGGCAAGCGCAATACCTGTGTTACCAGAGGTTGGTTCAATTAATTCTTTGTCTTTCGTTAGCTCACCTGATTTTTCAGCTTCCCAGATCATTGATGCACCGATACGGCATTTAACACTAAAACTAGGGTTACGTGATTCAACTTTAGCAAAAATATTACCAGTAGTTACACGGTTTAGCTTTACTAATGGTGTATTACCAATACTGAGTGAGTTATCTTCAAAAATTGTAGACATAATGTTCCCTTAGGTGCAATTTATTCAATCGGGACCGATTTTAAGCAATCGATCTGTAATACTGACACTTTACTGCTGAATTAAAAAAACTAAAGTAAAGTTTGGCTATAAGATATATCTATTCGAGTTATAATTGAATGAAATAAAAACAGCTTAACGTTCACATGCGTTAGATCATAATGCACAAGGTATAGCATATTATAATGGCTAAGAAATTAGGTTGGGTGTTTAATGATAAAAATGGTGGTATTTTGTGCAAACAGGCCGCTGTTGAGCGGTTTTATGATACAAGTAATTAAAAACATGTTAAAACCACATCCACCAAAATTTATAAAGTGATCACAATGACATTAATCTTAAAATTAATTGCCGGCATCTTAGGCGGTATTTTAGTGGGCTTATATGTTCCACTTACTGGAGTTGAACTCCTTTACACGGTAAAAGAAATAATTGGCCAGTTGATCACTTTCACGATTCCGTTGATTATTTTGTTCTTTATTGCCTCTGGTATTGCTGGTTTACCGAAAGGTTCTGGCCATTTACTTGGCAAAACAGTCGGCTTTGCATACGGCTCAACAATTATAGCAGGTATACTTGCGGTGATAGCCGTTAGTGCGATTATTCCGCTGTTCGATGGTGGTTTGAGTTTTGAAGCCGAAGTTGCTACTGAAGTAGCCAGTTTTATTGATTTAGAAATTCCACCGCTGATGGGCGTGATGACAGCGCTTGCGACAGCATTCGTGTTTGGTATTGGGATGAGTCAATTACAACTAGAAACATTGAGAAAAGTATCAGATCAAGGTCGTGACGTTATTGATGGTTTATTAGCGAAAGTGATCATTCCGGCATTACCTTTTTATATCGCAGGTGTATTTGCTGAAATGACGGTCGCAGGTACAGTCGTCGATACCTTGCAAACGTTTGGTGTGGTGTTGATTGCTGCATTAATCATGCATTGGCTTTGGTTAAGCATTCTCTATATTGGTACTGGGTTATTATTAAAGCGCAACCCAATAGAATTAATTAAGAATATGCTCCCCGCGTATTTTACTGCATTAGGTACAATGTCTAGTGCGGCGACGATCCCAGTATCACTTCGTTCGAGCAAAGCAAATAATGTGAAAGAAGATGTAGCCAACTTTACTGTACCACTGTGCGCCACTATACATTTATCCGGTTCAACAATTACCATTGTTACATGTGCGATGGCGGTGATGTTCTTATCACCTAATATGGACGTTCCTTCATTATTTGGCATGTTGCCATTTATCATGATGCTAGGCGTGGTGATGATTGCCGCACCCGGTGCACCAGGTGGCGCTGTGATGTCAGCATTAGGTTTGTTAACCAGTATGCTAGGATTTAATGAAGGTGCAGTGGCGTTAATGATCGCGCTTTATCTAGCCCAAGACAGCTTTGGTACAGCCTGTAATGTTACCGGTGATGGAGTTATTGCCTTGTGGGTAGACCGCTTTAGTGAAAAAGCGTCATCGTAAATTAGTTATCTGGAACTATAATTGAGTTATCGTTTCAGATTTTCTGTGTTAGTGTGGCGAATTAAATTGTCACACTGACATACTGTTAGGTTATATGAGGGTGTCCCATTGATTAATGTACTTTTAGTTGATGACCATGAACTCGTACGAACGGGTATCAAACGTATTTTAGATGATGTTCGTGGGTTTAAAGTAATTGGTGAAGCTAAAACAGGTGAAGAAGCGGTACAATTTTGCCGTCAGCATTCTCCTGATATTGTGTTAATGGACATGAATATGCCAGGTATTGGCGGATTAGAAGCGACTAAAAAGATTTGCCGTTATTGCCCCGATGTGAAAATCATCGTGTTAACTGTGCATTGTGAAGATCCATTCCCAAGCAAAGTGATGCAAATTGGTGCGCACGGTTATTTAACCAAAGGTGCAGGCTCTGACGAAATGGTCAATGCTATTCGCGCAGTAAATGCGGGGCAACGCTATATTGCACCTGAAATCGCGCAACAAATTGCCTTAGCACAAGTGACGGGTCGTACAGATGAAAGCCCGTTTCAGAGTTTATCTGAGCGCGAATTGCAGATCATGCTAATGATCACCAAAGGTGAGAAAGTGCAAGATATTGCCGAGCGCCTTAATTTAAGCTCTAAAACAGTGAACAGCTATCGTTATAGAATGTTTGAAAAGCTCAATGTGGGTGGTGATGTTGAACTTACCCATTTAGCTATTCGCCATAAGATGATTGACATCGACAGCGCTCATTAGTCTTGCCCCATGGCAGAATTTGATCACGCCCACTTCTTAAAAACACTATCAAGCGATCCAGGCGTTTACCGGATGCTTGATAGTGACGACAAGGTTATTTACGTCGGTAAAGCTAAAAACCTTAAAAAACGTGTTAGCAGCTATTTTCGCAGTAATGTCACCGACGGTAAAACGCGTGCCCTGGTTAGTAATATTAGTGATATTGATATCACCTTAACTAACACTGAGACTGAAGCCTTACTGCTTGAAAACAACCTAATAAAAAAATACCAGCCTCGTTACAACATCTTACTACGTGATGATAAATCCTATCCGTATATCTTATTAACGGCACACAAACATCCTAGACTTGCATTTCATCGCGGTAGTCGCAAAGTAAAAGGGGAGTATTTTGGTCCTTTTCCAAGTGCGGGCGCTGTTTCTGAAAGTTTGCGGTTAATGCAAAAAATATTTCCAGTTCGTCAATGCGAAGATGCCTATTATCGTGCTCGCAGTCGCCCTTGTTTGCAATTTCAATTAAAACGTTGCTCAGCCCCATGCGTTGGCGAAGTCACTGATGCTGAATATAGC
>NZ_DRGM01000112.1 GCF_011050055.1 Pseudoalteromonas prydzensis
CATGTTGCAGAAATTACTTCGTACTTAGGGTGAATACCTTCTTTCATAGGAACCTCTAGTTAAGGCCGCATCGCTCTCCAAACCCGAAGTCTGGCACCATACGTCGTTAAAACAAATTTGTTGGTGGCGGATTTTATCCAACAACGTTCCCCTACACAAGTATTTATTTATGTTTTAGCCAAAAAAGTGAACAATCTCTGCCTCAAGCACTATTGCTAGTAGGTTTTTTACGGTAATTTTAGTACATTACAGCATTAATTTTACGGGTTGAGTTGTTATGAGTTTTGTTGAAGTTGCTATTAAAGTCCCGCTCCCACGCACCTTTGATTATAAAATAGAAGAACAGCTCAGCGGCCTCTCAACGCCTTTACTACCCGGTATGCGCGTTTTGGTACCTTTTGGTAATCAAAAAAAAGTAGCCGTAATTCTCAGTATCAAAAATAGTACTGATGTCCCAGAGAATAAAATAAAAAGTATTATAGAAGTCATCGACGATACCCCTATTTTAAGTTCCCAACATTTAGACTTACTTAGCTTTACCGCGCGCTATTATTGCTATCCTTTAGGCGAAACTATTCATATAGCGCTACCCGCTGTACTTCGCCAAGGTGAATCACCTGATAAAACCAGTATTAATATGGTTGCTTTAACTGAAAAAGGCGCGAAAGTACCGTCATTAAAAGCTAAAACACAGCTCAACTTATTAAAACAGTTATCGCAATCAGGTAAGTCATCGTTAACTGAGTTAAAGGCACTGGGCTTTAGTAAAAAAACAATAGATAGCCTAATAGATAAAGAGCTTATTACGCAAACTATTGAACACGATAACCAATGGCAAAGCGTTGTACCAACTGTCGGTAGCAAACCTATACTTAATAAAGAACAAGCGGTTGCCTGTACAGCAATAAATCAAAGTACTGGATTTAGCAGCTTTTTATTAGAAGGCGTCACTGGCAGTGGTAAAACGGAAGTGTATTTACAGTGCCTAGAAGAAGTATTAAAACGTGGTGAGCAAGCATTAGTATTAGTGCCAGAAATAGGTTTAACGCCACAAACTGTAAACCGTTTTCGTCGCCGCTTTCCTGATACACCCATTATGCTTTGGCACTCAGCACTTACCGATAACGAACGCTTACAAACATGGCGCTTTTGCGAAAAAGGCAGTTGTGCGATAGTTATTGGGACGCGTTCGAGTATTTTTCTGCCATTTTTAAAACTAGGTATGATTGTTGTTGATGAAGAGCACGACTCGTCATTTAAACAACAAGATACCCTTCGTTACCATGCCCGTGATTTAGCCGCTTACAGAGCTTTTCAGCATAAAATCCCGCTTATATTAGGCAGCGCTACACCCGCTCTTGAAACACTTCACAAGGCAATTAATAACAAATACCAGCTATTAAGCTTAACTGAGCGTGCACAAACAGCGACCGACAACCAATTTAAGTTACTCGATATGAAAGGCCAACCCGACCAAGCGGGTATTGCCCACGCAAGCCTTGCTACTATGCGCCAGCATTTAAATCGCGGTAAACAGGTTATGGTATTTTTAAATCGCCGAGGTTTCTCGCCAACCCTAATTTGTCATGAGTGCGGTTGGTTGAGCGAATGTAAACGCTGTAGTACCAGCGCTACATTTCATAAAGCGATTGGACAAATGATCTGTCATCACTGTGGCGACCAGTACCCTGTCCCTCACCAATGTCCTGATTGCGGGAGCACACAAATATTCCCTAACGGTAAAGGCACAGAGCAAATTGAAGAGTTTTTATCGACCGAATTTCCTGATACACCTGTTACTCGTATAGATCGCGATTCAACTCGTCGTAAAGGTAGCCTTGAAAAAGCACTTGATGAAATCAACCTAGGAGGCGCACGCATTTTAGTGGGCACACAAATGCTTGCCAAAGGCCATCACTTTGCAGATGTAAGCCTTGTTATAATTTTAGATGTAGATAGCGGCTTATACTCATGCGACTTTAGAGCGACAGAACACTTAGCCCAATTAGTCACCCAAGTAGCGGGGCGTGCTGGGCGTTCAGGAGAGCCTGGTCAAGTGTTATTACAAACACACTTCCCAGAACACCCTCTTTTACAAGACTTAGTTAATAATGGCTACCAAGACTTTGCCCGCTTTGCTCTTAGTGAGCGCGATGATGCTGACTTACCGCCCATTACAAATATGGCCATTGTGCGTGCACAAGGACATAGCATTAAGCTAGTCGTCGATTTTTTGACGGATTTGGTTCCTGTGAATGGGGTATCTGGTATACAATTGCTCGGTCCGATCCCTGCTCCACTTGAAAAAGTCGCAGGTATGTATCGTTTTCAATTACATATTCAAGCGCAAGATCGCCGCATATTACATCAGTACCTTGCGCAAATGGTTGATTATTTAAGTACCAGTAAACTTGCACAAAAAGTACGCTGGAGCTTAGACGTAGACCCTATAGACATGATTTAGGTTAAGGCCAAAATAACACCATGGCACAGCACGATTATATTAATAAAAAGCCGGCAGGCAGAAACAGTAAAAAAAATGCACCCGCTAAAAAACCATTTCCTATTCTTTTAGCCGTTATAGCCATCTTACTTGTAGGTGGTTTTGCCTACACACTATGGTTTATTAAAAGTAATGCCGATCCAAAACTTGTCGAAAAACAAGCAAACCCATCTGCGCCCGCAAAAGTGGAAGTTGTTATTCCACGCACACCGGAATTTATTAAAGAAATTAGAAACCACGAGATTCAAGTTGAAGTAAAAGAACTTGAGCAAAAAGGTCCTTATGTTATGCAGTGCGGTTCGTTCAGAACTCATGCACAAGCTGAATCGTTAAAAGCTAAAATCGCATTTGCAGGGCTCATTTCTGAGATAAAACAGGCTGAAGGCAGCAATGGTACTTGGTATAAAGTACGTTTAGGTCCTTATAAAACCAAACGCCAAGCCGAAAGCGATAAAAACAAACTTAAACGTGTAAAAATAGTCGGCTGCGGAATTTGGGGCTGGACTTGAAAATAAACCATTCACCCATATAACCTCATCATAATCGTTTTTTACGAGTTGCCTCTGCAGCTCGATGATGAGGAATAACATGACTACTATCGTAAGTGTTCGCCGCGGCGACAAAGTTGTAATTGGCGGCGATGGCCAAGTTTCACTTGGTAACACCGTAATGAAGGGCAACGCCCGCAAAGTTCGACGTCTTTATAATGGCAAAGTAATCGCTGGTTTTGCCGGCGGTACTGCTGATGCCTTCACTCTTTTCGAACGTTTTGAAAGCAAATTAGAAATGCACCAAGGTAACCTAACTAAAGCCGCAGTAGAAATGGCTAAAGATTGGCGAAGTGACCGTGCACTTCGAAAACTCGAAGCGCTGCTCGCCGTAGCAGACGAAACAGCCTCTTTAATTATTACCGGTAATGGCGATGTAGTTCAGCCAGAAAACGATTTAATTGCAATTGGTAGTGGTGGTAACTTTGCGCAATCAGCTGCAACTGCCCTTTTAGAAAATACAGATTTAAGCGCTCGTGAAATAGTAGAGAAAAGCTTAACTATTGCAGGCAACATCTGCGTATTTACTAATAACTTCCAAACAATCGAAGAATTATAATAGGAACTATTATGTCTGATATGACCCCAAGAGAAATTGTTCACGAGCTAGATCAGCACATTATAGGTCAGGCTAAAGCTAAAAAAGCGGTTGCTATTGCACTTCGTAACCGTTGGCGCCGCATGCAATTAAATGAAGATTTACGCAGCGAAGTAACACCAAAAAATATATTAATGATTGGTCCGACAGGTGTAGGTAAAACAGAAATTGCCCGCCGTTTAGCAAAACTTGCTAACGCACCATTCATTAAAGTAGAAGCGACTAAATTCACTGAAGTTGGTTATGTTGGTAAAGAAGTAGATACGATCATACGTGACCTCGTTGATGTTTCAATTAAAATGACTCGCGAACAGCAAACTAAAAAGTTTAAACATCGCGCCGAAGAAGCAGCAGAAGAGCGTATCTTAGATGCACTTTTACCTCCTGTTAAAGACCAATATGGCGAAAGCCAACGCGACGATACTTCATCCACTCGCCAAACATTTCGTAAAAAATTACGTGAAGGTCAGCTAGATGATAAAGAAATCGAGATTGAATTGGCGCAAGCTCAATCAAACGTAGAAATTATGGCGCCTCCTGGTATGGAAGATATGACCAACCAGTTACAAAGCATGTTTCAAAACATGGGCGGCGATAAACGTACTAAACGTAAGTTAAAAATTAAAGAAGCCTTCAAACTATTAACAGAAGAAGAAGCCGCTAAATTAGTAAACCCTGAAGAGCTAAAAGAACAAGCTATTTTTGCAGTAGAGCAAAACGGTATTGTGTTTATAGATGAAATAGACAAAATTTGTAAGCGTGGTGATTCTTCAGGCCCAGATGTTAGCCGAGAAGGTGTTCAACGCGATTTACTACCTCTAATTGAGGGCTCAACGGTAAACACTAAGCATGGCATGGTTAAAACTGACCATATGTTATTTATTGCCTCAGGTGCGTTCCAAATGTCTAAACCATCAGACATGATACCTGAGCTACAAGGTCGCTTACCAATTCGAGTAGAACTTGAAGCACTTACTGCCGATGACTTTAAGCGTATCCTTACAGAGCCGCATGCATCGCTTACTGAGCAACAACGAGAGCTCCTTAAAACTGAGCAAGTAACGATTGAGTTTAGTGATGATGCAATTGAGCGCATTGCTAAGGCAGCGTGGCAAGTTAACGAAAAAACCGAAAACATCGGTGCTCGTCGCTTGCATACTGTGATGGAAAGATTGATGGAAGAAATTTCATACGATGCTTCTGAAAAGGCAGGTTCATCACTTGTCATTGACGCCGCTTACGTTGAAAAACATCTAGGTGCACTTGTTGAAGATGAAGACTTAAGCCGCTTCATTCTATAAAACGAATATAAACGTTATACTAAAAGCCTCCAGATTGGGGGCTTTTTAATGGGATATATAAAATGAAACACGTAATAAAAGTGCATTATCATAGTGTAAGTAAAAACCTAGATGTTTATTTTGATGATGACAGCCAAGCAGTCTTTAGCTGTGAATTCTTACGCGTTCACTCCCCCTCAGCTGAAGTGCAAGGTCATGGCTCTGGCCCTATGAAACTGGTTTTAAATAAGCAATCCGTAGGTATAAAAAATATAGTACCTGTTGGGCATTATGCACTGCGGTTAGATTTCGATGATGGTCATAACAGTGGGTTATTCAGCTGGAGTTATTTTGAAAAACTACAAGCGCAGCAACAAACATTGAGCAATGAATATTTGGCACGCGTAGCCGAGCACAAACAAAACAAAAACAGTGTACCAATAAAGTTTATTCCTTAAACCTTATAGGTAATTTAGGTGGGTATTTTAGATTAGTTAACCTAAACCCTGGTTAAGATATTTACTATCCAGGGTTCAAGTTAGTTACACTTTAAACTTATCAATAGCGCTAAATAACACCCTAGCTTGCTCAGATACTTCTTCGCTAGTTTGGGCGTTTTTAGCAGCATGTTCAGTTGCATCTTGCGCAATGTCGCGAATTCTGACTACATTTTTATTAACCTCTGATGCCACCTGGCTTTGCTCGTCAATAGCAACCGCTATTTGAGAGCTCATTTCCATTATTGTTTGCACATCTTCAGTAATTGCGCCTAATAACTCACCGGCTTTAATTGCTTGCGAGGCACTTTCATCGCCTTGAGAACGACATTTGTGCATAATACTTACCACTTCTTGGGTACGCTGCTGTAAAGTACTTATAATACTCTCAATCTCACTTGTAGACTCTTGAGTGCGTTTTGCTAATGAACGAACCTCATCTGCAACAACAGCAAATCCACGACCATACTCACCAGCACGAGCGGCTTCGATTGCCGCATTAAGTGCGAGTAAATTTGTTTGATCTGCAATACCCCGGATTACATCAAGCACTGAACCAATTGTTTCGCCATCTTTTTCAAGTTGAGATACTACATTTGATGCATTCCCTAACGAATCAGATAGAGCCCTGATGTGCTTAACGGTAGAATCTACTTCACTACGCCCTTGTTGAGCACTTAGGTTTGTTGATTCGGCTTTTTTTGCGGCCGCTTCAGTATTATGTGAAATATCTTGAATCGTCGCCTGCATTTCAGTAGCTGCAGTTGCAACCATATCAGCTTCATGTAATTGCTCTTGCATACCAGAGCTTGTTGCTGCAGTACTTTCTGATAAATGTTCGGTTGCCACATTAAGCGTATTTAAAGCACCATTAACTTCGTTAATCAAGTTCTTAAAATCGCCTATTAAGCTATTAAAGTCGACCGTCATAGTGGTAATTTCGTCTTTACCTGTTTGCTCTATCATTACGCTCAAATCGTTATTACGACGAATATCATTAATAGTGTGATAGACCCGTTCTATAGGCACAATAATCGAGCGACTCGTGAAATAAACCAACACTAAAACAATAATGCCAGCAGTCACAAAAATAAGAATAGCTAAAAACTGTGCCTGTTCAACGCTTTGTTCTACCTGTTGCTTAGTGCTTAATAGGATCTGCGCAACGATTGCATCACTTTGTTCAACACTTTTACGCATTTCTCCGAGTGCACCTGAATTTAAATCTAGCCCCAATTCAACCTGTGCCTCTACCAATGCTTGAAATTGAGTTTGGTAGGAGTTTAGAAAGCCATTTAATTCAGCAGTATACCCACTATCAAATTGAGCCTGAGAGATTTGCTGCTTTAAAGTATTAACCCCTTCATCAAATCGAGTTAAATACTTAAGGTCAAGACGTAGCATAAAATCTTTTTCAGCTCGTCTTAACTGTAATATTGAAGATAAGAGCTTGTAATCACCTTGCTCTTTGATCAAACTTTCAATCTCATGAACTGCACTTCTTAGTTCGCCATACAATCCATCCGTAGGATGTAACCCTATGCGTTTTTGTAGCACAACAACACTCATAAAATCATTGTTATAAGCACTTATTAAACTCTCTAGATTGCTTATTTTTTGGGTTTCGATACCCTGCTCTTGCATAATTAAGTTCAGCTTAGCAATTTTACTTTTAAGCTGATTATAATCTTGTTCAAATAAGTCTAATGCTTCTTTTTGTTTATAAAAAAGAAAGTTTTTTTCATGTTTACGCAGTTCTAATTCATGAATATTAAGCTCTTCAGCAAGCTGAATTGTTTTATTCAAGCTTAGCGTTGTTCTCGCTTCATAAATTATTACGCATAAAAGGACCACCATTGCTAAACCAACAACGACTGCGTTTAATTGTAAACGTCGTTTGATTGTTAAGTTTTGTAAAAAATTCATCGCTAACGCCTTTTTTTAATATGCATATTTATTATAGCTGATAGATACGAAGCGACTCATTAATTTAACTTTTTATTATTCTTTGTTATTCCTCGCTTTTTTATGTTTATCACTCTAAACCCACACTGTCCCATAAACCTTTATGTAACGATTGTGTATTATTCCATTGTTTTTTTACCAACCAGTCAATTAAAGGCGCGGGATCGCTTGGGTAATTTATTTGCTTATTTTGTGGTGCGCTATTCCAATCATCAAGAGCTTGCGGGTTTAAATAGTTCATTACATGCGCCATACCCATAGCAAACAATGTTTGCGCATTTGCAGTCTGTTCAAATTGTCCGTTTAAAGGCTTTAATAGTAACTTTTTACCTAACTTAAGCGCTTCGCTGGCAAGCTCAAACCCAGCATTACCAATAACTCCACTCGTGTTTGCTAAGTCGTTTAAAAAACTCAAACGCGATGGGGAGCGTAAATGTATATGTCCAAAAGATTCATTGCGGGCATTTGGGTGATAGCAATAAAATTCTTTTTCGGGAAAGTCTTTTAAGTAATCAACAATGCTATCTAAGTTTTCAAAAGGTAAATATACCAATACCTTGTTCATCACCGCGACAGGGTTTTCATGGTTATGATGAGCAATAAACGGCGGGATTATATTATTTGCAAAAGGTTGCCAGTGCACGCCTAGGTAAGTAGACGCTGGTGCATAATGTTTAATTAGCGATTTTCTGAATATCCCTCGACCAAACATAGGTACGTTATCTGACAAAAATGCGGCTTGATGACTAATGCCAACAACAGGTATATCAGCTCTTTTTGCAGCCCACGCTGTAACGGGCTCAAAGTCATTAAGTACAAAATCGTACTGCTTTATGTCAAGCGATTTTATATCTCTCACCAGCTTACAAATTCGCATGTTTTTAAGTGTTTTTAAATTTTTTATTTGACCATTTTCAGTACTAAACGATAAGCCCCTATACGCTTTATAATCTGAGAATTCGTGCATATCAAAATAATCTTTATTTGCTCGTCCTGAAAACACATAATCAACATCAATACCGAGTTTATTAAAGCAGCTAGCCATAACCCTAGCTCGCGTTATATGACCATTACCGGTGCCCTGCACTCCATACAATATTTTCATACAGGTACCACGAGTGCTAACGCAAATAAACCACAAAAACTGCCAATAATCGCACCAATAACGATATCAGCTGGAAAGTGTACGCCTAATATCACACGAGAAATAGCCACACCAGCAGCCCAACTAAGTAGTAGCCATACATACTCAGGAAAAAAATGACTTAGTATAATTGCAACTAAAAACGCTGCAGCGCTGTGACCAGAGGGTAAACTAAATTTATCACTTGGTACTATATAGGCATTTTTTACTAAACAGTCGCATGGGCGGATCCGGGCAAATCTGTTTTTAGCTAATAAGTAAATAGGTCTTTCTATAGCAAAACCAATCAATATCGCTACGGGTAATAATTGATGCTGCTCATTATTACTAAGCCACCACACTGCTAAACACACGAGTATGTAAAGCCCACCGTCACCGCTTTTAGATAACCCGAACGCCATTGTTTTAAACCACTTCGGTGAGTTGCAATTAAATAGAGTTAAAAATAATTGCTCATCTAGCAGAGCTGCCCTTTTAAACATATTATTGTTACCCATCACTTACCCCTCATTGCATAATATATGAACACCGATTTAGCTTAGGTGTTGTAAATAACAATTGAGTGACGCTTTTAAGACACTATTATTGCGATTAGTGTTCTAGCTCATGTTTTGCCTAAATTTACTGCGATTAAGTCGTTGTTATTGCTTATAAGGAGGGTATACTGAGGTATAAATTAATGTATCTTTTGAGGATAAAATAATGGATTACAGCACTTCTGATTTATGCGACCACTTTGCTGATGTGGTTGATGTGCTAGAGCCAATGTTCATCAACTTTGGTGGTCGACACAGCTTTGGTGGCCGCATTAAAACGGTTAAATGTTTTGAAAATAATGAACTGATCCGCGAATTACTTTCTCAAGATGGTACAGGCTTAGTACTTCTTATTGACGGTGGTGGCTCAACTCGCCGTGCGCTTATTGATATTGAATTGGCTGAACTTGCACTTGAAAACAACTGGAATGGGATTGTTGTTTACGGCGCAGTACGCCATGTTGATGAGCTTGAAGAACTCGATTTAGGCATTCAAGCTATTGCTTCTATTCCTGTTGCAGCCGACAGCGAAGGTGCTGGCGAAGATGCTATAGGCGTTAACTTTGCAGGCGTATCTTTTTTTGATGACGACTTTATTTATGCTGATAGCACAGGCATTGTTTTATCTGCAGAAGAATTAGAATTGGAAGTTGTAGAAGTATAACGTGACCACCCATTTAAAAATATATGATGAAAGCGCGGTTAGATCACTTTGTTCTAGCCGCGTAAATGAAAAAAAAGCATGGCAATCAATGGCCTTGCTCGACACTCAAGTAAACCTGCAACAAGCACTTATTGACGCTGCTCAATTTGGTATTCGCTATGTACTTCTTGGTATTTGCGAAGATATAGGCCCAAAAGCAAACTTAGGAAATGGCGGTGCAAACGAAGCATGGCCGGCTTTTTTAAAACGCTTTTTAAACCAACCTCATAATCAGTTTATTGCCACTCAAAAAGTACTTTTATTGGGTGAAGTAAATACTGATGATTTAATGGCGCAAAGTAACCAACTTAATAATCAGCAAGCCCAGCAGCTAACTCAATTACGAGATTTATGCCAACAACTTGATGAGCGCGTAGAGTCAGTATTAAGCCTTATTTTTAAAGCAGGGCTTGAGCCAATAGTTATTGGTGGCGGCCATAATAATTGCTTGGGAATCATCCGCGCACTCAGCCAGTCAAAAGACACACCTGTTAATGCAATCAATTTTGATCCTCATGCCGACTTTAGAGAATGTGAAGGTCGCCATAGTGGTAATGGATTTCGTTACGCGTATAACGAGCAACATCTAAGTAATTACCATGTTATTGGCTTACATGAATTAAAAAACAATCAAGCAATTATAGATGCAATGAGTGAAGCTAACTTTAAGTTTGATAGCTATCAATCCATACAAGTTAAGCGCAAAATTACACTAACGCAGGCAATTGAAAATGCACTAAGTAATTTTAATGATTCACCACTGGGTGTTGAAGTTGATTTAGATAGTATTACTTATATGCCAGTTAGTGCGTATACATATTGTGGATTTAGTGTGAGTGACACTGAGCACTTTGTGCATTTAGCTGCAAGCCATCGCCACTCTATGTACTTACACTTATGTGAAGCAGCGCCTAGTCAGCATCCTAACGGGTTAGATGCCGGTGCTACCCATGTAGGGCAAGTAATTAGTGCACTTGTAAATAGCTACCTACAAGCCAAAGAAAACACTTAACGTTGTTGAACCAATCGCCACTCTTTTAGCCAGCTCATTAAACCGATACTACTTAGCGGGTGACCAAAGTAATAACCTTGGGCAGCATAACCTTTTAAGCTTTTTACAAACTTAAGTTGCTCAAGTGTTTCTACTCCTTCAAAAATTACTTTTGTTTTTTGTTGGCTATGCATATCAACCATTCCACCAACTAGACTGCGTATATTGTTTTGATTACTAAAGTCAGCGGTAAGTGAAGGTGAAACCTTAATATATTCAACTGATAAACTTGGTAGCTTAGAAAGCAGTACCGGGTTATCGCCAAGTCCATCAACACATACTTTTAAGCCTATGTTATTAAGCCTTGCTATCATACCTCTGCCTTTGTCATCTAAACCAGCAAAAATATGTAAAGGGCATTCAACAATTAAGTCTCCCGCCTCTAAGTGATGCTCATTTATAACAACATCAACAAATTCAACAAACTCTTCATTTAGCATTTCAGGGCCAAATACGTTAATGCTAAGCGGTATAGAAATACCTTCTACTCTAAGCGCCATTGCAAGCTCAGCGGCTCTTTCCATTACAAATTTAGCAAGCGGGTAACCAAGCCCTGCAATTCTGATGTCGTCAATAAAACGATTAGCAGATAAAATTCCTTGCTTAGGATGCTGCCAACGCAGTAGTAATTCTAAAAACTCAATTTGACCATTGTCATTACAAATTATAGGTTGAAAATAGAGTTCTAATTCGCTCGAAAAATCAATATTTGCCAACTCTTTTAGTCGCGCTTGTTGCTCTCGCAGTTCAATCATCATTTGTTGATGATAAGGCACAACCTTGCGATTTGGGTGGCTATCGAGTGCTAGGTATGCGTACGATATTAAATTATCAAAGTTATTGTCTTGCTCATTACAATCAACATAACTCGCCCTCGCTTTTACCTCTACAGTGCAGTTAGCAACATTAAATGGCTTAAGCGTTGCACCCAGTATTTGTTCAATAACCAACTCATGTAAATGTTTTTGATTCGCGAAACTACAAATAAACGCAAAGTTAAGGCCCCCTAAGTGGGCTAGCTTTTCTTGCCCTACTAAAGTCACTATTTCGTCACTTGAAAGTAATTCTTTTATTCGATTAGCCGATTGTGCTAAAAGTATATCGCCAAAATCACGTCCAATATGCTGGTTAACTTGCTCAAATCCTTCAAGACGAATAACGACTAATGCAGCACTTACCTGCTTATTGTCGCACCATGCATAGTAACCTTGACGTAACTGTTTTCTATCTGCAAAAACCGAAAGCGGTGACTCTTCAATAAATGCATCATCTGTTGGTTCTGGCTCTATCACGACTTCTATTTCAGCGCTTTCATCATTTAAAAAGCCAACAATAGTTAATAATAATATTGCTAACACAACCCAAAATAGCGGAACTTCCAATAATAAATGAGCTGAAAATAGAACAACAAATAAAAGACCAGCCAGTGAGCTGGTAATAATCATGCTCCAATTATTTCGCTCAAAGGCTTGCCATAAATGAAAACAAAATCCAAAGGCAAGTAGAATGGCAAGCCAGGCCGCACCACTGCTCAAAATAGCCAAACCAACAGCTGCTGTGCATAAATAACTAAACTTAATACTGACATTTTTAACGGCAAATAAAGTGGCAATCATCGCCATCAATAGTGCACCACTAAAAAATATTGGAAAATTACTGTCGGTTAGTATGTTCAAATTAACGGCATCCGTATTCGCTAAAAAAGTTTAAACCAGATTATATGTGGGTAAAAATAATACAAACTAGTTAATTCTACCCAAAATCCATAAATTTAACAGTTTATTTACGCCAAATTGGTAACTTAATTGTGATGGATGACTTATTTGCCAATGTGCAATATCAGCTCTTGCGCCAACTTTTAAAATACCACGATCGTCTAACCCTAGTGCTTTAGCTGCATTACGAGTAACACCTGCCAATGCTTGCTCGGGTGTTAATCTAAACAATGTGCATGCCATGTTCATCATCAAGTGCACTGAGCATAGTGGTGAAGTACCTGGATTAAAATCACTCGCAATAGCTATAGGTACTTTATATTGATTAAGTAACTCAATAGGTGGAAATTTAGTTTCTCTTAAAAAATAAAATGCACCGGGTAATAACACCGCGACCGTCCCAGCGTTTGCCATGGCTTTTACACCCTCTTCATCAAGATGCTCAATATGATCTGCCGAAAGGCCATTGAACTGCGCCACCAGCTCAGCACCATGTTGATTAGATAACTGCTCAGCATGGCATTTTACTGGGAGATTATGCTTTTTAGCCGCCTCAAAAACACGTTTGGTTTGCGAATGACTAAAGCCTACATTTTCACAAAATACATCGACTGCATCAGCAAGGTTATTAGCCACTACCTGATCAAGCATATCAGTACATACCAAATCAATATATTCATCAGCGCGGCCTTTGTATTCAGGCGGTAGAGCATGCGCCCCTAAAAAAGTAGTTTTAATATCAATAGGATGATGCTCACCTAATAAACGAGCTACTTCTAATATTTTTATCTCGTTTTCAGTATCCAGTCCATAACCCGACTTTATTTCAACGGTGGTTACACCTTCTTTTAACAACGTATTTAAGCGATCTTTTGCATCAACAAACAATTGCTCACGGTCGGCTGCTCTCGTCGCTTTAACCGTACTTGCTATGCCACCGCCTTGTGCCGCAATTTGCTCATAACTTACACCCTGCAAGCGCTGCTCAAACTCTTGCGATCTTGAACCTGCAAACACTAAATGCGTATGACAATCTATTAAGCCCGGCGTTAACCACTGCCCTTTTACACTCAATGTCGGCGTTGCAAACACATCAAAATTGGGCAACGTTGATTGCTCTCCAATCCATGCAATTTTACCATTTTTAATAGCTATAGCAGCATTTTCGATTGCGCCATAAGGGGCATTTATATTGCTATCCATAGTGGCAATATTGGCATCAGTCAAAAGTAAGTCAATTTCTTCTAACTCATAATTTTTTGTTGTGGTTTGCATTTTGCAGCCCTTTTTACGCCAAGAGTGATGAAAATATAGTCTAACAACCCATCTTGTATATACAAGGCAATTGTGTCATCTTATTTATATAGTTTATTTTTAATGTAACCATAAATTTAATGACGACACCTAAATTTGCGCAAATAAAACAATTCATTGTTGATAAAATTCGCAGCGGTACGTGGCAAGAAAACCAA
>NZ_DRGM01000113.1 GCF_011050055.1 Pseudoalteromonas prydzensis
ACCGTGAAGGTTGGATAGAAACTAAGTTTGTTACCAAAACGGCAGGCTTACACCAACAGTACAAAACACTAAGTAGCGAAATGAGCACTATGCAAGAAAACCTGCGCCAAGCTCAAATAGAACTTCCGCAGCTACAAGAACAAAACCAAACTTTAACTGATCAAAACCTGCAGTTATCGGCCCAAATTACTAAGCTTAAAACAACGCTAGAACAAGAGCGCACTCAAAAAGAAGCTGCTAGCTCAAAAGAGAAGCGCCAGCTACTCACTTACGGTGGTGCTATTGCGTTTTTAGGCCTATTTTTAGGTATTATATTAACGATAGTGTTGTCGCGTCGTAAGCGCTACGAAGGTTGGGCATAACCCTCCTTTCTATTGAATACAAAAAAGCCGCTTTATAGCGGCTTTTTATTCTCTGTATTTTCATGCAGTTCGAGTTTTGGTGCACTCATACCTTTGAGTAACCGACCAAATATATCAGCGCCGGTAATAATGCGCTTCACATCACTCCACACTAACACCACATCGTGATCAATGGCCCCATCAAACGATTTATCTAAAGAATGACTAGCCCGTATTTTTAAAATAACTTCACTCAGGCGCATAGCTTCATCAGCAACAATAATAGGTCTATGACAATAATGATAAGGGTCGAACGACTCTGGTTCAAACAAGGCTGAACGTAAAAAGCCGTCAGCATCTACCACTAATAAAGGCCAACCGTCTTCATTGGTAATGATCACCCAGTTATAACCTGACTTATGTAGTTTTCGTAAAAACTCATTATCAGTCGTTAATGTAAGGTCTGGGAAAATAGGTAAATCAAGCTTAGTCGGCAAAGAAATAATAGAGTCTGGGTCAATTATCTCCCCTTCTTTGGTTACGCTTATTTCATCTAAACTAAAAAAGTTAAGTGCGCCAATTCCCTCAACGTGCTGAACATCAGCCTCTTCCGCTTCTATGTGTTTGCGAATAATACCTCTGAGCTCACTTTCAGCAAAGTACGTAATCCCTTCTTTACCTAGCCATGCATCGAGAATTAAAGCCGTTGGCTTAGCAACTATATAAAACAGAATTTGATAAAACTTAATGAGTGGTGAAAGTAGGCTCGCCATTTTAAGTGCATTACGCGAAAAATAAGCTTGCGGCGTAATTTCACCAATAATAGTAATCGCGATAGTTGAGAATAAAAACGAACTGGCGCCCATTAATACAGAATCAGAAAGTAGCGTAAGCAGTACGTTTATACCTACGTTACCCCATAAAATAGTCGATAATAAAAAGTTAGAGTCGTTTCGAAGTGCCATCACTTTTATGGCAGCTTCGTTCCCTTTTGTGCTTTCCATTTCGAGCTGGAGTCTGCTTAGCGAAAAAAACGCTAAGTTTAAGCCCGAAAATATTGCCGATTGTGAAATACACAAAGCAATTGCACACCAAATCATGACTTCAAAGGTCATTGTATTTTCCTGTAAGTAATACCAATCCGCTTAATTAAGCGAATTGGTATAAGGCTTATAAAAGCAGTAAACTGCCTAAACCTAAAAAGGTAACAAACCCAACAATATCAGTAACAGTAGTTAAAATTACCGAGCCAGATAACGCAGGATCAATTTTCATTTTGTCTAAAATAGACGGAATAACAACACCTGCTAGTGACGCCGCGACTAAATTCAATAAAATGGCTACCGTTATTGTAATGCTGAGCATTAAATCGTTAAACCATAAGAATGTAAGCAGACCTATTACAAACGCCCATACCAAGCCATTTACAGCGCCAACACGTAGCTCTTTTTTAAGTAACGCATTGCGGTTTGAATCTGTAACCTGTCCAAGCGCTAAACCACGCACAATAACGGTTAATGTTTGACTACCTGCAATCCCCCCCATAGAAGCAACAACTGGCATTAATACAGCTAGTGCTACAACCTGCTCTATAGTTGCGCCAAATAAACCGATGAACCAAGACGCTAAAAAGGCAGTAGCTAAGTTAATACCTAACCATATACCACGGTTTTTAGCACTTTTTCGAACACTTGCGAACAGGTCTTCGTCTTCACGTAAACCACCCGCTTTAGCGGCTGCTTCATCAGCAATTTCTTGGCGTAATTCATACGCTGAGGCAATGGTTAATCGCCCGAGTAATTTATTGTCTGCGTTAACCACTGGCAGTGCCATTTTTTCACTGTGGATCACCACTTCTGCCGCTTCATATAAATCATCATCAGCATGGAGCGATGAAAAGTCATGATTTGCCAATGTCATTAAGTTATCGGTGTCGCTGGCTTTTATTAAATCATTTACCGCAACCTCACCTATTAAGCTGCCCTTACGGCTTACTAAATAAATAACTTCACTGTATTGCGGTAAACCTTTATGTAGCAATTTTTTAGCGCCACCGGCGGTTAGCTTCTCTGATACTTTTAAAAAGTCAAAACCTAACCAGTGACCTAATTGTTCTGGTGGATATTGCTGCGCTAAATCATATTGTTTGGTTTGCGCTTCATCGAGTTGCCTTTTTGCATACTCAACAAATCGCTCTGGTATAACTTCTTCAAGTTCCAGTAACTCTTCTACATTCACTTCATCAAGAAGCTTAAAAGCCTCTGTGTCTTCTAGTGTTTGCAGTAACCACAGACAACTGTCTTCACTTAAATTAACAAAAATTTCGTGTTGCGTGTCTTCGTCAAGTAACTGCCAAATTTCAAGTCGCTGTTCTTTTGGTATCGCCTCAAAAAGTAATGACAGGTGCTCTGTAGAAAGCGTCAACTGCGCATCTGCTAATAATTTATTTTTACGTTCTGTTGTATCGCATTGCAATAAATCATTTATGAGTTGTGGAAGTTGGTCTACCGGATACTCAATCATCTTAAAACCTTAAATTTAAAAGCGTACATTACTCACAGTTTACT
>NZ_DRGM01000114.1 GCF_011050055.1 Pseudoalteromonas prydzensis
AACCGACACAAAAGTAGTCTCTAGCGGTTTGCCTTTATATGAAATTGGTAAGGTTTTTAACTCTATGCCAAGTTCTTCAAAATCGGGCGTGGGTTTCGAGCCTGCTGTTGCCCCTAATGCATATTCAATCAATTGCCCGGTCCAGCCCTTTTCCTTTAATAAATGCTCCGGTGTTTTAAACTGATAATGGCTTGCTAATTGGCCTAATGTCAGTCCTGCAATGTTGCTAACACGTTGCATTAATTCATTGATTGAATGTGGTTTTATCGGTTTCATAGGGGGTTATTTAGTTGTATAAATTCACTACTCATGATAGCAAAAGAGTTTAACCGTGGATATCTTTGCGTTTGGGTGTTTTTTGTTCAGTGATAGTTTGCTGTGTTTTTAGACACGGTGAAGTTTGCTGACTTTAGGCTTAATGTATTGAATTTAATGATTTTTAACTATTAAATTTGCAAAGCCTTTAAGCTATGTTGAAAACTTGTTGGGATAAATACAGAACTATGAACAATGTTATCCACAGAAACTGTGGAAAAGGCAAGTTATTAGATCTGCTATTGTGGATTTGTTTGCAAAATGAGCTGTATAAACTAAAGTTATGCACAAGCTGTGAGTAAGATGCGTAAAACTCTGAATATTGTTTGCCGTATTGCAGGTAATGTGGAACAATCATTAAAAATCGACTTACAAATGAGGCACTAAGGTGATTGATGCCGAAGGTTTTCGTGCCAATGTCGGAATTGTAATTTGCAATAATCAGGGACAGGTCTTTTGGGCCAGACGTTATGGTCAGCATTCTTGGCAGTTTCCTCAAGGTGGTGTTGATAGTGGCGAAACAGCAGAGCAGACCATGTTCCGTGAATTACACGAAGAAGTCGGCTTGCGCCCTGAAGATGTAGAAATTGTCGCAAGTTCAAAACATTGGTTACGTTATAAATTGCCCAAGCGTTTGATCCGCCGAGACTCCAGTCCGGTGTGTATTGGGCAAAAGCAAAAATGGTTTTTACTGAAACTGCGTTGTAAAGACGAAGATGTAAACTTACTGAAAACACATCATCCTGAGTTTGATGATTGGCGCTGGGTAAGTTATTGGTATCCGGTGAGGCAAGTTGTATCGTTTAAGCGCGATGTTTATCGTCGTGTTATGAAAGAATTTGCACCTTTTGCGATGCCTTTTAATAAACGTGAACAGCCTAAAGATACTTGGCGCCACAAAGGTAAATAATATAAAGGAGCAGTATTATGCTGGCTACACTCAGAGCTATTGCCGAGTCCGTTTCGCAACAAGCGAGTTTGGATAGTGCGCTAGCATGTTTTGTTGAAATGGTGAAAGATGCCATGAAAACTGAGTGCTGCTCCATTTATTTTGCTGATTACAGTCAAGATAATTTCGTATTAATGGCCACCAGAGGGCTAAACCCTGCTGCGGTTGGTAAATTTAGAATCGGTTTTACCGAAGGCCTTGTTGGCTTAGTTGCGCAACGAGAAGAGCCTATAAATATCGCCTTTGCCAAATCCCACCCGCGTTTTAAACTCTCACCTGAAGTTAACGAAGAAGGCTTCAACGCATTTTTGTCTGTACCTGTAGTTCATCAAAAAAAAGTGCTGGGCGTTATTGTTGTGCAACAAAAAATTGCCCGGGTATTTAGTCAAGATGAAGAGTCTTTCTTAATTACATTATCTGCGCAACTTGCGTCACAATTAGCGCATGCTGAAATTAAAGAAATACTACGCCAAGATGAATTCTCCCATCAAACCTCGGTGCTAAAAGGGGTTTCAAGTGCGCCAGGGATTGCGATAGGGCAGGCTTTTGTTATTCTGCCGAAACTTGATTTTAAGTCTATCGAATTAAAAAAAGACGAAAACGGCACTGAGCAGCGCCGCTTATTTACTCAAGCGGTAGCTGCTACACGCAAAGAATTTAATACCTTGTCGATGACGCTTAGCGATTCTATCCCTAAAGAAGCGTTGGCAGTGTTTGATGTGTATCAGCAATTACTCGACGCGAAAAGTTTAGGGCAAAATGTTGAAGCACAGCTGCAAGAAGGCTGGTGTGCAAAAAGTGCCTTGAAAATTGTCATTGAGCGCTTAATTTCGCAATTCAATGCTATGCAAGACCCTTATATCAAAGAGCGTGCGGTTGATGTGAAAGACATTGGCTTGCGCGTGTTGCATCATCTGGTTAATACTGAGCACGCAGTAAAAAGTTACCCCAAAGATACCGTACTTATCGCTAATACCTTAACCCCAGCAATGCTTGCAGAAGTACCCAAAGGGCACTTGGTCGGGGTGGTGAGTGTTAACGGTGCAGCTAATAGTCATGCGTCAATTTTAACTCGCGCCATGGGGATCCCGGCAATTTGGGGCATTGAAGATTTACCGCTGTTGCAGTTTGATGGTAAAGAAATGATTTTGGATGCCTATGCAGGGCGATTGTATATTTCGCCTTCGCAAATGCTACAAGCTGAATACTTACAACTACAGCATCAAGAAAGCCTACTGAATGATAAGTTTATGGCTGAGCAAGAGTGCGATGCGGTGACATTAGATGGCGAACATATTAGTTTGTTGCTCAATGCGGGTTTGGATCTCAATACCGAAAAAGCTAATACAAAAGTTTGTGATGGTGTTGGGCTATACCGAACTGAAGCTTGGTTTATGCAAAAAGGCCAGTTTCCATCACAGATAGAGCAAGAAAATTGGTACCGCGAAGTATTAGCCAGTTACCACCCTGAACCAGTAGTAATGCGCACACTCGATATAGGTGGCGATAAAGCATTGGATTACTTTGATATTACAGAAGAAAATCCTTTCTTAGGCTGGCGTGGTATTCGGGTTACCTTGGATCACCCCGAGATATTTTTAGATCAGCTCAAAGCCATGGTTAAAGCAAATATTGGCTTAGGTAATTTAAAAATTATGCTGCCAATGATAAGCGGTACCGAAGAAGTTGATGAATCGTTAGCATTGTTAGAACAAGCTTATTTTGAACTTGCAGAGCAATACCCAGAGCAAGCGATTGAGCGCCCAGAGATTGGCGTTATGTTAGAAGTGCCATCAAGTGTTTTTATGCTGCCGGAATGGGCTAAAAAAGTAGATTTTTGCTCTGTCGGGAGTAACGATTTAACGCAATATTTACTCGCAGTTGATCGCTCAAATGCCCGTGTTGCTGATTTATTTAATCCCTATCATCCTGCGGTATTACGGGTACTGCAAAAAGTTGCAAAAGAGTGCCAGCAACATGAAATGTCATTTAGTTTGTGTGGTGAGTTAGGTGGCGATCCTGAAGGTGCAATACTGCTAATTGCGATGGGTTATCGACGTTTGAGTATGAACTACTCATCATTAAGTAAAGTTAAATGGGTGTTAAGGCGGTTAAAAGCCAGTGATATGGAAGCATTATTGGCTGAGTGTTTAGCACAATCTACTGCAAAACAAGTGCTTAGGCTCACCCGTAACTTTATGATTGAACATCAATTGGGGGAATTATTTTATACCCCAAATCAGGCTTCTTAATAGTGCTGTAAAGATCCGATATAATCGATTAGTATATGCATATAACATTTACAACATAAGAGTTTGCTATGCATGATTTAGTCATACTGATCCTCAGCTGCGCGTTATTAGGTTGTGTGGTTGGATTTTTAGCAGGGTTGTTAGGCATAGGTGGTGGCTTGATTATTGTGCCCGTGCTCAGTGCGTTATTAGTGAATTTTGATGTTGTGGCGGTTGATCATGTAGTGGTTATTGCCATAGCCACCTCGCTTGCCTCTATTTTATTCACCTCCACGTCATCTGTATTAGCTCATCATAAAAACAACAATGTATCATGGGAAATTGCGCCTTGGGTTATGTCTGGCGTTGGGCTCGGCGCTTTGATCAGTGGCTTTGCGGCCAGTTTAATTCCTGAGCAATTATTACGCATTGTATTTGCTGTCAGTGTGGTGTTTATTGCTGCCCGTATGGTGTTGTCTGTGCGTAATAAACCAGCAGTAACTAAACCCATGCCAAGCGGTCCGATAATTGGCGCTATTAGTGCCGTGATGGGCGGATTATCAGGCTTGATTGGTATTGGTGGAGGGGCGCTGATTGTGCCGTTACTGCATTATTTTTCGGTGGATATTAGAAAAGCGATAGGCTGCGCGGCCGCATGTGGCATTGTGATTGCGCTATTTGGCTCTGTTGGATACATCAGTGCGGGGTGGCAAGTTACCGATTTACAACACGGCTTTGCAGGTTTTGTGTATTTACCGGCATTATTAGGTATAGTAATAACTTCGTGGTTTATGGCGCCAGTTGGGGCTAAAGCAACGCATTATTTACCCGTTTCAACGATAAAAAAAGTGTTCGCGGTGTTACTGGTTATTATCGCGCTTCAAATGGTTTTTAGTTAAGGTTTAATTTATATGGCTCTTGAATTTCCAGAGATCGATCCGATCATATTTACAGTCGGTCCTCTCAGCGTACGTTGGTACGGTTTAATGTATTTAATTGGTTTTGCTTTTGCAATGTGGTGGGCAAATAGACAAGCAGCTAAACCAAACTCTGGTTGGACAAAAGAACAAGTCAGTGATTTACTTTTTTACGGCATGCTAGGAGTGATCCTTGGTGGGCGTATTGGTTATGTACTGTTTTATCAATTCAGTTATTTTTTAGAAAATCCATTGTATTTATTTAGAATCGACCAAGGTGGCATGTCATTCCATGGTGGCACACTGGGTGTGATCAGCGCCATTTGTATTTTTGCTTGGACCCGTAAAAAGCAATTATTGGCAGTAGGCGATTTTGTTGCACCACTAGTACCCGTTGGATTATTGGCGGGGCGTATAGGCAACTTTATTAACGGCGAATTATGGGGGCGAACTACCGATGTGCCTTGGGGCATCGTGTTTCCTACCGGCGGACCGCTTGCACGTCACCCATCACAATTATATGAAGCGTTTTTAGAAGGCCTAGTACTGTTTATTATTTTATATGTATTTACTAAAAAGCCACGCCCTGCTGGCAGTGTTGGTGGATTATTTTTACTCGGTTATGGCGTATTTAGATTCTGCGTTGAATATGTACGTGAGCCTGATGCTCATTTAGGCTTATTTGGCGGTTTTATTTCGATGGGGCAAATATTGTCATTGCCAATGGTCATCGCAGGCCTAGGTTTGATAATATGGGCGTACAAAAAGCCACAGTCTGCTGTTGCAAGTAAAGCATAAAAAAGAAGCTAAAAATGAAACAATATTTAGAGTTATGTCAGCGCATTGTTGATGAAGGTGTATGGGTTGAGAATAAGCGCACAGCAACGCGTTGTTTAACGGTAATTAATGCTGAACTTGAGTACGACGTTGCGAATAATAAGTTCCCAATGATCACCACTCGAAAAAGTTATTACAAAGCGGCCATCGCTGAGCTGTTAGGTTACCTACGTGGTTATAATAGCGCAGCACAATTTCGCGAAATAGGTTGTATGACATGGGATGCTAATGCCAATGAAAATCAAGCATGGCTAAATAATCCAAACCGTAAAGGTGAGGACGATATGGGCCGTGTCTATGGTGTACAAGCGCGAGATTGGCAGCGTCC
The DNA here is from genome assembly GCF_011050055.1 of Pseudoalteromonas prydzensis. GTDB lineage: Bacteria > Pseudomonadota > Gammaproteobacteria > Enterobacterales > Alteromonadaceae > Pseudoalteromonas > Pseudoalteromonas prydzensis_A. Next base: position 5,578 of record NZ_DRGM01000114.1, read on the forward strand.
AGATGGCACGCCTTTAGATCAGTTGAAAAAAGTCATTGATAATTTAAAAAATGGTGTGGATGACCGAGGCGAGATCATCACTTTTTACAATCCAGGTGAATTTGATTTAGGCTGCTTGCGCCCGTGCATGCATACACATACATTTTCATTACTTGGTGATACACTTTACCTAACTTCTTATCAGCGTAGTTGTGATGTACCGCTTGGCCTGAATTTCAATCAAATTCAGTGTTTTGTATTACTCGCGTTAGTTGCGCAGATCACCGGTCACAAAGCGGGCAAGGCTTATCATAAAATCGTGAATGCGCATATTTATGAGAACCAACTGGAATTAATGCGCGATGTGCAGTTACAACGTGAGCCATTTGCATCACCAACGCTTACGATTAATCCAAAAATTAAATCACTCGAAGACATTGAAACTTGGGTCACCCGCGATGACTTTGAGGTGCATGGCTATCAATGTCACGATGCAATTAAATATCCGTTTTCAGTGTAATAATTAATAAGCATCATAGTTTTAAGGAGAGAATAATGAAAGCAGTGATCCCAGTCGCAGGGCTTGGCACCCGTATGTTGCCAGCTACTAAAGCTATTCCAAAAGAGATGTTACCTGTTGTAGATAAACCCTTGATTCAATATGTAGTTAATGAAGCGGTTGCTGCGGGTATTAAAGAAATTGTATTAGTAACTCACTCGAGTAAAAATTCAATCGAAAACCATTTTGATACCAGTTTTGAGCTAGAAGCAACGCTTGAAAAACGGGTAAAGCGTCAATTACTTGCTGAAGTACAAGCGATATGTCCAAAAGACGTCACTATCATCCATGTTCGCCAAGGTGAAGCAAAGGGGTTAGGCCATGCGATTAACTGCGCTGCACCTATTATCGGCAATGAACCGTTTGTGGTCATTTTACCAGATGTGATTATTGATGACGTTGAAAGCGACCTAAGCAAAGATAACCTTGCAGAAATGATCGCGCGTTTTAACACAACCGCACACAGCCAAATTATGGTTGAGCCAGTACCAATGCAAGATGTTGATAAGTTTGGTGTGGTTGATTTAGGTGACGCTACACTTGAGCAAGGGCAGAGTGCGCCAATTAAGAATATGGTCGAAAAGCCACCTATTGCTACTGCACCATCAAATTTAGCGGTAGTAGGGCGTTACGTTTTAAGTAAAAATATTTGGCCACTACTTGCGAAAACCCCAGCTGGTGCAGGTGATGAAATTCAACTTACCGACGCTATTGCCATGTTGATGGAAAAAGAAGCTGTTGATGCATACGCCATCAAAGGACGTAGTCACGACTGTGGCAGCAAGTTGGGCTACTTAAAAGCGACCATTGAATTTGCACTGCGCCGTGATGAATTTAAAGATGAGCTTAGCGATTTTATTAAAACCTTAGTTTAAGGTTTAAGTTCATTATAAAAAGTGTCTAAGAGGCACTTTTTTATTGCCTGCATTTTAGTAAGAATATGACTTACCGAATATTTATTTGTCGATATTTCGTTTCCTTTTAGCAAAATAGCTGTAACTGGCACTTACTTTGCTTACAATACCGCATTGTTTATTTCGTGATGCTAACAGATGATGTGTTTTAAAAAACAAACTTGGCTGCCACTGGCAGTGTTAGTTGCAACTATCAGCCTTAACGGGTGTAGCAGCAGCTCCGCTGCAAAACAACCTGCATTAATTTCTGATCAACAAGTCAAAGAGTATGTTCAGCAATGGCACTCGCAACAAGAGAGTATTACTCGTTTAGCTGCGATGGAGGAAGACTTGCAACTGTTAATAATGGCACTTTCATCAGATACAGAAATAGCTGAAAACCCAGCAGCGTTGCGTCAAAATGATGTTGCAGTTGTACATAGCAGCGATGATCCGCAACTATCTCAACTCAATAACGCAGTAAATCAACAGACTCAAGCACCCGCAAACAATTATCAGCCACATTTAACTGATCCCTTGCCTGGAGCACAACTTGGCCTGTATTTAAAACCGCAGAGAGTGAGGACGCAAATAGTAAGGTTACAGCAACAATATCCGCAGGCATTTAGCCAATTAAATTTTGTAATGACAGAGCGTCAAAATAAAGGCGTTACCTTGTATGGACTCCGTGTTGGACCGTTTCAAAACTATACCGAAGCCAATGTTTTTTGTTCATTAGCACAAAATTTAGGCCAAAAATGCCTGAGTGCGCCATTTGTTGGCCAGCCTTTGTAATGAAGTAAGTTATTTATCTGATTTTTCAGTTATTAAGCTTAAAGTAATTGTTCTATATGTCGATAATATCTAAGATAGGGGCAACATAGGGTAATGCCCCATCTCTTATAAGGATTTAATATGAAATTATCTTTTCCAATACTTGCTGTGAGTATTCTAGCCGTGCCTTTTAGTGCTATATCTGCAACAGAGACTTTTCGAGCAGAAGTAACAGTACAAAACGCTGTAGTTTTAACCAAAGATACTGATCTGAATTTTGGCACCGTGCGTGCGGTTGCAGACCTTGCGGGTGTTGAGATTGCTGAACTTGTTGTAAGTGCTACACCTGGCGCGAGCCCTATTACCGAAAGTAAAAATAATACCACTAATGCACTGTTTGCGATTATCGAAGATGGTGAGCCAGCCTCTTTTACTGTATCGGACGCAGTACCGAGTGCAGTATTAAGAATCATGGATCCAGTTAAAACCAATTTAGAGTTTGAAAACGGGCAAGATACCGATCGCCCAGATTTTACTATTGGTGATTGGAATTATGTGATCACCAGTGGTGATAATAATAATGCCCCATATACACCTGGCACCCCAAATCTACAAGTGGGGCAGGATGGTACTGTGTCGTTTAATATTGGTGCAACACTAAAAACCTCTAGCAAGGTAACTACAAAAACTTACGCTGACGGCGTATATGCGGGTACTTTCCAAATCGAAGTAGCTTATTAAATCGTTTCTAGTGCGACTTTTACCTTATGCAGTGGCTGTAAGTGCTTTAATTTATAGCCCGTATAATTTTGCCAATTCGATTGTCCAGCAACATCTTGATTTTGGCACTTTGGTGATCCCTAGCAATAGTAACATCAGCTCTGTGATTATTAAGGCTGACGCTGAGATAAATACAATAGGTCGTATTTATGTGCTAGAGAAAGGCCAACCTGCGGAGCTATTGTTGACTGATTTTCCTGCGCATACACAGCTAACCATGCAATTAGTTAACTCTGTAACAGTGCAGCACAACGTACAAGGCAGCAGCAGCGCCGATTTTGAAGTACGTCTTAATGGCTTTCCAAAATCCACCATAACTGATGATTTAGGTGAAGCGAAAGTGTTTATTGGCGGCACATTGATAACAAAACCTAGCAGTAAAAGCTATTCAGATGGCGACTACTCCTCCACTACTAACCTAGAAATTTCGATTGACTACTAAGGACTGTCATGTTCAATAAATTAACAGTGATGTGTGTGCTGCTAACAGCATTTTTTAGCCAAATGGCCTTGGCAAACTTATTGATTTCACCGACCCGTGTTACCTTTGATGAACGTCAGCGCAGTGCCAAAGTAACAGTGATCAACAACTCTGATGAACAGCGTACTTATCGTGTTATATGGAGTGAAAAGCAAGCTTTATCGGGTGGAGGTTATAATAACTTAGCGCAAGTAACAGCAAACAGTTTATCGCCAATGACGCGTTTATCTCCTAAGCAAGTGACCTTAGCATCTGGTGAAAAACAAACCGTTAAAATTGCGATTCGAAAGCCAAAAGGTTTACAGCCTGGCGAATATCGTTCGCACTTATTATTTCAAGCTTTACCTAATGAGAATAAAGAGCAAAAATCAGGAATACAGATCAATATGATTATGAGCTTTAGTATTCCAGTTATTTATCGTGAACAGCCAGAACAACCTAAGGTTACGATCACTCAGGCAAATATTATAAAAAATGCCAATCAGACCAAACCACAAATTCAAGTGCAGCTGCAACGACATAACAACTTTAGTAGTTATGGAAAACTCAGCGCTTATATTAAAACAGCGTCCGGTGAACAAGAAAAGATAGCTGAAATTAGCAATTTAAGTGTTTACCCTGAAGTCGATACAGTCACAGCAACGCTTAGCTTATTTAAAGACAAGCAGCTTCCTAAAAACGCGGAGTTGCTACTTGATTATCAAGGTACTGCGGAATATAAAGCGATTGATTTCGCTTCTTATACGCTAGCGATCGGGGAATAACGTTAAGCGCTATTAAGTCATGAAAATGATCCGTATGCTTGCCATTGGGGTGCTACTTTTCAGCCCAATGAGCCTTGCTAGTAGTGTGCAGACGAATGACGTTCTGCGCACTATTAAAGCTATTCAAGCTAAATTAAATCAAGCTCCCTCACAAACAGATGCGCAGCAACAGCCTACCGTGCAAAATGAGTTCGGTCAGAGCATAGTACAACGTATCGCCACCGGTGAGTTTTTACTCTTTTCGTTGCACCTTAATGATGAATATCTTGGTGAAGCGTTTGCGATAAAAAGCGAACAAGGCGTGTTATTGGGTTTATCGGGGTTAGTCGAAATATTACAACTGGCTATTAATGTTGATGTTGCAAATGGCACTGCTGCAGGTTGGTTTATCAATGAAGCAAACTTATTTGCACTGAATGCCACTGAACCTGCAAACTTAATTGCTAATAATCAAATGGTTACACTCTCTGCGCAGCAACTACTCATTGATGATGATATTTATATTGATGCGGCGATTTTACAGCGCGCCTTCTCTGTCTCTATTACCCCTGATTATGCGAATCTAACGCTAGAGCTTACAACGGAACAATTGTTTCCTGTTGCTGCACAACAACAAAGGCAAAAGCGATTGTTTAACAACCAGCGCAAAGGGGATAATCAACCTACACAACCTTGGAAGGCTAGTCCCTATCAGGCGGTTTCAATGCCAGTGGCCGATTTACAGCTAAACTATCGTCGAGATAATGACAGCAGTCGGACAAGTTATTCATTATTAGGCGCACAAGATTTTGCGTATCTTTCTGCTGAATACTTTTTAGCAGGACGTGAACAAGATTTATTGAGCGACTCACGGCTGACATTCTCTAAACAAGATGTGAATAACAACTTACTCGGTGCTTTTGCTGCCAGCGAACTGGAATTTGGTGATATCACTGCAACACAAATAGGTAGTCGTTATAACGGTCAGTATGGTCGGGGTTTTAAGTTTTCAAATTATCAGTTAGATCGAAAAATAGATAACAATCGGATTAACCTCACCGGGGCCATTCAGCCCGGCTGGGACGTTGAGCTTTATCGTAATGGCATTTTAATTGAACAACAGTTAAGCCTCGCGGATGGTCGTTATATATTTGATAGTATTGATTTACTGTATGGTGAAAATAACTTTGAGTTGATCTTTTATGGTCCGCAAGGGCAAGTTGAACGCAAAACAGAATATTACTTTATTGACGGTAATCAATTGGCGCAAGGAGAAGCTGCATACGAAATATCGGTATCAGAGCAAGGTAAACAATTACTAGGAAGTGAAAGTAATACACAACAAAGTGGCTGGTTAGCGGCAGGGCGATACGAACGTGGCCTGACCGATAATATTGCCATTTACACTGGCGCTATGGCACAAAAACGCGAAGGCGATGAGTTTTATCAATTTGCGTTTGGTAGCAATATCAACCTGTTTGAAAGGCTGTTGGTTAATTTAGACTACGAGCAAAATAACCAGCAACAAAATGAATTAGAGCTTACAGCAAGAACCCAATTAGCGGAGCAATCACTGCTTTTTAGCGTCACTGATCGCTCGGATCAACAACAAGACTTGCAAAGTTATCAATTCGATATGTCGGGTGAGCTGATGCAAAATCGTTATGGTCGGCTTAATTATCAAAACAACTTTTTATTACAGCATTCAAGCTCAGGCCGCGACCTAAAACAAGCCTATAATCGTTTTAATTATAGTTATTCAGGCTTCTCTGTGAACAATTTATTGCAATGGCAAAATGTAAATGAGCAAAGTAAAGTATATGGCGCAACCCGTGTGCAAGGACGAATAGGGCGTTTATATAGTCGTTTTGGTTTTGATTATTTACTCTCGCCAGACAGTGATATTTTAAGTTACCAAGCTGAATTTAATCGCAGTATTACTGCAAAGTTACAAGCCGAGCTCACACTTAAAAATACCCTTAATGAGAATATCCAATCAGCGGACTTGGGCCTTAATTGGCAAAATGATGATTTTAATTTAAGCAGCACCATTAACTACGACAGTAATGATAATTGGCTTGTTAGTTTATATAGCCGCTTTAGTTTTGGTTATGACGCTGAAAATAACCGTACTTTTATGTCAAATCGTAGCTTAACGAGTACCGGTAGTTTACTGGTTAAAGTATTTTTAGATCAAAACAATAACGGCATTATGGATCCTGACGAGCAAGGCGTCGCAGGAATAAAAGTAAAAGGGCTGCAAAATTATCGCCAAGCAATAACCGATGAAAATGGCATTGCATTGTTAACCTCAATGCCAGCTAATCGCACCACAGATATTGTACTCGATAGAGACAGCTTCCCCGATCCTTTTTTCGTGCCTGCCCACGATGGTTTTTCAATCACGCCAAGAGCAGGGTTTATTGAATACATGGATTATCCGCTCAATAATGCCAGTGAAATTGAAGGCGTGGTATATAAACAACAAGGTGAACATACACAAATTCAGCCTTATGCAAAAATAACCTTATTAGATCAAAACGATAAAGAAGTTGCCAACACCCAAGCGGCTTATGATGGCTACTATTTGTTTACCGATTTACGGCCAGGGCAGTACCGTGCTGTGGTTGACGATAGCTTTAAAGAACGTAAAGCATTAAAAAACACCCAGCAAGTAACTGTTGATTTATCAGCAGCAGGGGATGTGTTGGTTGGGGTTGATTTTACTTTAAAATCACTCGAAGAGGTGTCGGGGACTATTGTTAATGCGGGGAATTTTTCATCGTTAATGATGTTAAAAGCATACTTACGTTTGATCAGCCCACGCTTAAAATTACAACAGCAAGACGTGTTTTATATTCATGATCAACAGCAAAGTAAGTACATACTCGCCTTAGGATACGCTGAGCAGGCACAGCCTGAGTTTGCGGATCTTTGTCAGTCATTAATACAACAGGGGTTGCAGTGTGATATCGAACAACGAACCATACTTCATTAAAGGAATAGTAATGAATATCAAACAATCGTTTAGTGTAATTCGATCAGCCGTATTAATAGTGAGTTTAAGTATACTATTTGGCTGTAGCAGCACGATGGATAGCGCGCAAAAAAGTACCCGCAACACGGCTGAAACTAATCATCAATCCTATGTGCAGATCACGCAACAAGAGTTGCAGCAACTGCAAACCAGCTCTGCACAGTGGCAAGCGATTAAACCGGATCTTGAGCGGTTATTACTGATAGAAAGTGATTTGAAGCTATTGATCACACAGTTAACCGCAATAGCAAATGAAGAAACAAGCCAAAGCAGCCCACAGCCACAACAAGTATCATCAGCAAAACCCGCGAATACTACTTCAGTGCTGCCTAGCGATACTAAGAATGCGTTGTTTGCTCTGCAAATCATTGCGGTCACGCAACAATCGCAATTAGCCCCAAGCTGGCAAGCAATTCAACAAAAAGCACCGAGTTTATTGTCAGATAAATTTATCACTAATGTCGAAACTGCTCAGGTAAAAGGCATGACTTACTACCGCTTAAAAATCGGGGCTTATCAATATCAAAAAAACGCCCAAGCTGATTGTGATAAATTAAAGCTACAACAGCTCAACTGCATGGTGACTCACTACACAGATCACCCAGTAAAATTATAAATAGGCATAATACTTGCTTTGTTATTGCCATGTTTAGTGAGGATGGCAATTATGCGCCTTTTGTTATGTTTATTATTGCTGAGTCTAACTGCGTGTAGTTTAACGCAAGAAAAACCGCCAGCACCAAGTACCAATGCCCCAAAAGCGACAATGGCACCTTATACTGTGCAGCAATATGTGGGTGATTTGAGTAGTCAATTGAGCCATGTACAAGGGCCATTTAAAAGCTCTGCACGGATTGCCGTTACTAGCTTTTACTTAGCCAACGCGCTAGACAGCGAACTAGCACAAGGGCAAGGCGCCGGGCTTAGTCAGCAAATTCAAGAAAGCTTACTGACCCAGTTTACTCAGCTTGGTTATCACATTATCGAATACCGACTTGAAAATCATCTTAATCTTGCCAGCAATGCCGACGGCATGTTAAGTCGTGATATTAGTAAATTACGTCAACGTCAGAATATTGACTTTGTCATCACGGGTACGCTAACACGGCAACAACATGCCTATATAGTGAATGCCCGCATGGTAAATACGCAAGATAGCCGCGTTGTATCTGCCGCCAGTACAGAAATCCCTATCAATGTGATGTGGGGCGATGAAAAAATACAGCAGCGCGACGGTTATATTTACCGCAGCGAATACTAATTAGGAGCTCTCATGAAACGCTTAATATTAACTTTATGTTTGCCACTGGGTTTTGGTTGCGCACAAATGATGGAACCAGGAAAAACAACACAACGAACAGATAATTCTCCGCAATTGGTTGATGATCAAAGAATGGTTGCAGCCCCAGGGCAAACGAATTCGCTGTATCAAAGTAATACCGCGGTGATCAATGATAGTAGTCAGGTCAGTGTACCAACGCGTAAAAATATTAATCATTATGTACGTGGCATAATGCAAGATATGGCAGAAAACCTACAGTATGTGAACAGTAAAACGCCACTTGCCGTATCGAGCTTTATCTTTTTGGACGACAACTACAACGATGGTACTTTACTTGGTAATCAAATTGCCGAAAGCTTTATGCACGAGCTGCACAATTTTGGTGTGCCGGTGATTGATTTTAAAACCACCGACTTTATGCGCGTCACGCCAACCGGTGACTTTGTATTTAGCCGCGATTATTTAGAGCTTAACCAAGATCAAAATTTTAACTACGTGCTTGCCGGTACTATGGTAAATCACCAAGGTGGTGTACTCGTTAATGCCCGTATTATTGGCTTAGCAAGCAAAGCTGTGGTTGGCTCTGCACAAGGGTTTATTCCGCAATCAGTGATTGATGCACTCGACAGCAGCTATCGCACTGATGGCGTAATGCTAAAACAAGCGAGTAAGTGAGGCCAATGATGAGTAAGTTAACCCATAACGCTAAGTTACTAACCGTAGGGGGGGTGATCAGCATCCTCAGTGCATGCAGTATGACCAATAATACGGCTGAGCCAGTTCAAAGCACGACTAGCCGATATGACCTTACTCAAATGCTAAAACAAGTACAAATGAACAGCGCCGAGCCGCTTGAGAACTCAGCGCAATTTAGTCCTAACAAGCATCATAAAACACTGGTTAATTATGTAGAGCAAATGGCGTTAGACTTAGTCGACACAATGCAAACAGAGCTTGATACCTCGATTGCCGTTACTTCATTTGTAGATTTAGATGCGACCCTTAATAACAGTAATCAATTAGGCAACCAGTTATCAGAGAGTTTTATTCATCAACTGCAAAAATTTGGTTATGGTATTGTTGATTTTAAAACCACCGACCACATCGCCATGAATGCCCGTGGTGACTTTGTGTTTTCTCGTGATATAGAGCAACTCGCAAATCAACGCATCGCCAGCCATGTGTTATCAGGCACCTTGATTTATCGCAGCAACGGTGTTGAAGTAAACGCCCGTATTATCGACATCACCAGCAAACGCGTAGTTGCCAGCAGCAACAAAATACTGCCTTATTACGTACTCAACAACGCCGATATCCACCTACAACGCGCGAGTATTAATTAGCTTAACGATTAAGTCCATTTAACTGCTTGATTGTAAATAGGATAAACCGTTATAATTTCCTATCAGCTATCAGCTATCAGCTATCAGCTATCAGCTATCAGCTATCAGCTATCAGCTATCAGCAGCTCGAAGCTCGAATGTGGCCTCTTAGTTAAATGGATATAACGGCCCCCTCCTAAGGGGCAGTTACAGGTTCGATTCCTGTAGGGGCTACCAATAAAATCAATGGGTTATGTTTTTTGTTACCCCTCTCTTTATTTCTGTGTAGCATATTTGTAGCAGTGGTAAATGTAATTTACTATGTAATCATTGCTTAAAAGTCTTAGCCTTAAGATTTTAAATAAGAAACCTTCACCAGTTAAATTATCTAGTTGTTTACTCTAGCGCTTTAAATACTTAGTATGAATTAACTCAATAAAATAAAATCAGTTCGGTCTATACGTAAAACACACGTAAATTTATATATCATTATAGGGAAATAAAATGGGTAAAATTAGCCATCCAGCTACAATCTCAAGCGAGTTTAATATAGATATAGCTTTAATTGAGAAGCTTGGGGTAGTAAATGTACTGTTGAATACCGATACACCACTTTTTATCGATCCTATGTTGCTAGAGGAAAGCTCGCACAAAGAAATGAGAGAAGGGGCATCTAGCTCATATAAGAAACGATTCAATAATATAATTAAACTACTCTCTTTATCAAAGTTTGAAGATGATGTCCCATGGCGAAATGCTAAAAGATTATTTAAATTTTCAGAAATCAGTTGGACTTGTTTGGGGTATAGCACAAGCGTTCGTGGATCTGGTTTTGGTAAAGATTTAATAGCATCAACTTTAGATACTGCTGCTCAAATAGTCTCGCTAGGTGTGGATGATGTTGATTTGTTTATGGCTTTAGCTCTATTTGAGGAAGGTATTGGCCCTGATCGTATTAGTGATATGACGACTAATATTATTTTTAATGACTTAATTGATTTTTCACTAAATATAAATAAAACCCTAAAAATACCAACCAAAGAGTTCAAGATTGATGGTAGTAAATATAATCTTGTTGAAAATCCTTATTCAGGTCAACCAATATTATTTGTTCCAAATGATATTGTACGTGACTTACCAATAGCCTCTGATTGGAGTGATATATCTAGAGTTGTTAGAGAAAATGAGGAACTGAGAGAAAAAGTTAATCATCACGTTGGCGAGGTTTGGTCAACTATGACTCGAAAACAAAAAGACCGATTAAAAAAGGCAGCTTTAAAAAGTAAAAGCTCTTTTCAACAAGTGATCGATATGATTAGAGAAGTATCGCCTAACCCCTATGATTTTAAAAGTGATCGTAATGGGGAAGCTTTTTGGACTGAGCTATTACAAACGATTCCAAAATCCTACCCGTTTGATTTATCTACATATTCGAAAAGAGTTTTGACACCTAAAGAAGTGTTAGAGGTTGTAAATAAGATCTTATCACAATTCCAAGAGTTGATAGAGAACAAAGGCTTATGGAAAGAACTGTGGGATGAATCTGGTAAGCCAAGAAAAGAAAAAGCTGCTCAACGTTTGTTATTTTCTGTTGCTTATAGTTACTGTAAAGCTAATAACTTAGATTTGTCACCAGAAGCCGATTCAGGAAATGGCCCTGTTGACTTTAAGTTATCTCAAGGTTCTGACTCTAAAGTTGTAATAGAAATTAAGTTATCAACTAATGGTAGCTTAGTTCATGGGTTTGAAAAACAGCTGGAGATATACAAAAGGGCTGATGATACAGATTTAGGTATATTTTTAATTATAGATGTTGGTGGTATTGGCAACAAATACGCTCAAGTCCAAAGAGTCCGAGACGAGTTTTTAAATGAATATGGTACAGCTTCAAAAATTTGGTATGTCGATGGAAATCAAAGGGCTTCAGCAAGTAAAAGAATTTAATATATAACTTCAATTAATATTAAGTACAGTTATTTACAGAGCTCCAAGTAAGAGCTTTCTTGCCATTCTAGCAAGTGGGTAGCTAAAGGTTATTTTCGAAGTTGGGTAGGGTATTTGAACCACCTAAAGCTTGTGTTATAGCTTTAGGTTATCTGTATACGCATCAAAACAATGCTTTGAGTATGACTTGGTAGCTAAAGCGCATGTTTGGGCTTTAGCTATTTAAAGTTGTTTAGTTAGGCTTTTTCTACCCTCCATGAATAGTGCCTAGCGCTAGTACCTTGTAAAAAAGGCTTTACCCGCGAACTACAGGCCTTTTACTTTGAGTATGAGCTCACCATCGTAATAGCTTTGTAAGCACCCGCCAGTTTCTGCAACGATGTTTAAATTGGCTTGTAATTTGATAGGTCTATCTTTTATCAATTTATCAGCCTAAGGTGTTTGCTTACTACATATTCACTGTAGTAGAGCGGGAGGACAATATATTCCTTTTCCAGTGGTGATGAGCCTTGCGTGCCTGTGAGTTTAATTGTTTTGATGGGCTGGCATTTATTTATGTACGATTGCAGTGATTTTGCTTTGGTGCGTTTACCACTCTTGACTTCGATAGGCAGTATGTTGCCTTCGTCATCAGAGGCCACAAATTCGATCTCAGCTCTTGCATCACCCCATGAATATGTTGGGTCAATGCCTTGTGCAGCAAGCTCTTGTTGTACAAAGTTTTCGGCTATAAATCCTTTGTATTCGTAGCCTTGTTGTTTAATTTCTTTATAACTGATCCCTAGCATGTGATTTAATAAGCCGACATCAAAAAGAAATAATTTAACGATATTGTCTTTTTTATATGCTGCTAATGGGCTTTTAGGTGTGCCGTCAATAGGGTGGTTTTTGAGTATCAAGCGGCACTTATTTAACCAAGAAATAGCGCTTTCAAAATCACCATAGCGAGATTTTTTATCGTGCATCCCTTTAAATTTAAAGCGATTAACCGATTCATCCATCACTGATGATAGCTGTGCTGGAACATTATTAAATACAGCTTCGATTAAACCTGCATCTACTTTTCCTGAGTATTTGCCGAAGTCTCGTTGATAGCCCAGTACTAAATTTTTATGAATGTCTGTTACAGCTTGAACGCGGTCAATGATACTGTGATCAGATAAATCAAACCATGTATTTACAGCTTCAGGCATACCACCAGTAAAGTAATAATCAGTGAGTTTTGAGAATAATTTAATATGCGCTGCACTTGAGTTTGTTTGCGCTGCAAATGCCTTAATTAGAGCGGTTTCTTTCGAGGCGATCAGAAACTCACGAAATGTGAGAGGGCGCAGATTATGTTGCTCCACTTTACCTACCGGAAAGGAGTTTAATAAACCGATATTAGAACCACTGGCGGCAATGTGCATATGCGGCGCTTGTTCAGCAAAGTATTTGAGGGATGTGACAGCTTTAGGGCACTCGCCTATTTCATCAAGGATCAGTAGATCTGTATTAGGGTCAAACGTTTTTCCTGTAAGTAGCTCAATATTAGATAGTACGTCATCGGGTGATAACGAGTCCTCGAACGCTTCGCTCATTTGTGGGGATT
>NZ_DRGM01000115.1 GCF_011050055.1 Pseudoalteromonas prydzensis
CACTACTAACTGCCCTTAAACCTGGTATGGTACGTTTAGTTAAGCAATTTGGTGAAGAAGAATTCATCTATATTGCTGGCGGTACACTAGAAGTTCAACCGAACATAGTGACCGTACTTGCTGATACAGCAGTTCGTGGTGAAGACCTAGACGAACAAGCTGCAGAGCAGGCTAAACGTGACGCTGAAGCCCAAATGGCTAAAGGCGGTTCTGCTGAGTTTGATTATAATCAAGCCGCAGTGCAACTTGCAGAAGCAATTGCACAACTGCGCGTTATTCAGCAATTACGTAAAAAGTAAGCCTATCTGGTTTTTAAAAAGCCCACTTTATGTGGGCTTTTTTGTGGCTGAGTATAAATAAAACATACATATAACTTTGTTGTACTTATATCCTTCATCGATCCCCGCTACAATATGAGGTAAATAAAGCAAGTTGTGATTTCAGCTTAGATTCAGTGGCTACTGTTAGATTGCCATTGTGTAGGTGCACATGATGTGACTTACGTAATCTTGTTGAATTTACACGCGCTTACTCATTTCAATAAAACAAAGAAAGAAGGATATTGTTTTAATGTCTCTGACTACAGTCATTCTTGCTGCGGGTAAAGGTACTCGTATGCGTTCAGCTCTACCTAAGGTATTGCATAAAGTTGCCGGTAAACCTATGGTGCAACACGTTATCGATAACGCCAAAGCACTCGGTGCTACATCGACTAACTTAGTTTATGGTCATGGCGGCGAATTATTACAACAACAACTTGCTGATAATAACGTGAACTGGGTGCTTCAAGCTGAGCAACTAGGCACCGGCCATGCAGTGGCACAAGCTAATCCACATATCAATGATGAAGATACGGTATTGGTTTTATACGGTGACGTACCACTGACTAAACAATCAACACTTGAGCGTTTATTAGCAGTGACACCTAAAAATGGCTTAGCCGTGCTTACTGTTAATTTAGCAAACCCAAATGGTTACGGCCGTATGTTACGTGTTGATGGCAAGCTGGTCGGTATTGTTGAGCAAAAAGATGCCAGCGCAGAGCAGTTACTTATTAACGAAGTAAATACAGGCATCATGGCGGTGAACGGCAAACTATTAAAAAGCTGGTTAGGTAACTTATCTAACGAAAACTCGCAAGGCGAGTATTACTTAACTGATATTGTTGCTATGGCGCACAGTGAAGGCGTAGAAATTAGCTCAGCACAGCCAGATCACCCAATGGAAGTTGAAGGTGCGAATAACCGCGTACAACTTGCCGCTCTTGAGCGTGCTTATCAAGCATGGCAAGCAGAACAGTTAATGCTTAATGGTGCAACGCTTGCCGACCCTGCCCGCATTGATGTTCGTGGTGACGTTAAAACAGGTGAAGATGTGCTAATCGATATCAACGTTATTTTTGAAGGTAAAGTTACTCTCGGTAATAACGTTGAAATTGGCCCTAACTGCGTACTTAAAAATTGTACTATTGGCGATAACGTGATTATTAAAGCCAATACCTTAATTGAGGATGCTAGCGTAGCCGACAAATGTACTTTGGGTCCTTATGCTCGCTTGCGCCCAGGTGCGATTATGGAAGAAGACTCGCATATTGGTAACTTTGTTGAGATGAAAAAAACCCGACTAGGTAAAGGCTCAAAAGCAAACCACCTTTCTTACTTAGGCGATGCGGAAATTGGTGAAAAAGTGAATATTGGCGCCGGTACAATTACCTGTAACTACGATGGCGTGAATAAGTCTAAAACCATCATTGGTGATAATGCGTTTATTGGCTCTAACTCATCACTGGTTGCCCCTGTTAATATCGGCGCAACAGCCACCATAGGTGCAGGCTCAGTGATCACTAGTACCGTAGAAGATGAACAGCTAGCAATCGCGCGTTCAAAGCAGCGCAATTTAACCGGTTGGAAACGCCCAGTTAAAAAGTAAGCCTAAGTACCTAAAAGCGAGTTTTATTAGCTCGCTTTTATTGCCATAATTTTTAAAGCCGCTAGAATGACTAATTAATGGATTAACAATAGACAATAAGGATTTACTATGTCTGCTCATGCTCGTCGTGCAATTGCACAAAAACAACGCCAACACTAAATAAAAACGCTTCTTGCCGGTAACAACCATACTCTATTACTAATGAATTCAGCAGAGTTTGTTGATTACATTATTTCTGTAAAGATGAAACAAGGTAAATCTCGTTCTGAAGCGGTTGAATGGATCGATGGTATATTAGCGCAACATAATTCAATATCGAGTAAATGGGAACGAATTAAAGATCCTTTAAAAACTGGCGCAGGTCTTTACCCTTTATTTGATGATATGAAGTCATTAGCCATTATAGCTGCTGCAATGCAGCGCCAAGGTAATGTTTTCGGTAAGTTTAAAATAAAAATTTATAATGGCTCACCCGCGATCATAATAGATTCT
Organism: Pseudoalteromonas prydzensis; assembly: GCF_011050055.1. GTDB lineage: Bacteria > Pseudomonadota > Gammaproteobacteria > Enterobacterales > Alteromonadaceae > Pseudoalteromonas > Pseudoalteromonas prydzensis_A. The sequence continues at coordinate 2,422 of NZ_DRGM01000115.1, forward strand.
TACCCTGGAATACGCGCTCACCTTACAGGTACCCGTTATTTGGCGAGTAACCCTAAGCTGTTCACTATAGGAGTGGGTAAGCTCGAAGCAGCCAAAGCGATGAAAACCGGCTTCGTTATTAGTTTAATTATTTCAGTGACATTTCATGCAATCGACCAGGTTTTAAATGATCAAAAAACATGGCATGACTTAGTTGCTGGTATTGCTGTAGATATTGCAGTAGTTGGAGCTGCTATTGGAATTAGTTCAGGAGTAATAGCATTGGGAGGTTCATTGATTGCTGGATCTGCAATAGCTCCGTTGATAATTATTGTTGCTGTTGGTTTCCTATTTGCGTGGGTTTTTCGTGATACGACTGTTTATGTTGATTACTTAGCTCAACATTTACGTATTTGTGAAGAAAATATTCAAGCAGGTAAGGTTAGAATTAGAAATCAAATACAAAAATTAGAGAAAGACTATAAAGATAGTCCAGTCGATTTTATAAAGGGACTTTTTGGTGTGCCAACTTTAAACTTTAATAAGACTTATAACTAATGAAGCTTTTAGAGTGGAAGCCTTTGGAACTCAATTTCAAAGAGGCACGAAGAAAGGAGATACTTTCTAAGATATGTCTGTTTTTTTTGATTTTAGGGGGAATCTATCTAGTAACAGTTACATTTTACTCTGAGTTTCGGTTACTTTTTTTAGATGATGACAGTACCTCTTTTTTTCTTAAAGAGAGCAGTGGAAGAATATTGCTGGCTTCTTTCCTTCCTTTCTGGTTTTATTTTCTGATCGCGACATTTCAATTTTTACTTAATTTTAGTTTTAAATTGTCCATGAAGTTGACCATGAAAAGCGGAATTTTAAGTTGTTTATTTATGGCTCTTGGAGTTATTCCTTTTAATTATTTTGTAGAATCAACATTAGAAGATAAAGGTTATGTTTTTTGTAATTGGTATACAGCTCCTTCAGTGATTGCCCCCGATGTTTGGTTAAAAAATGATGAGTTATGCTTACAAGATGGTTCTGTAATCATTAGTGATATCTATGATTGGTTTGAAATGCATAATGAAAAAGGCATTGAGCCAACGCTTAACACACTAAAAGTTTTTATACAAAAAACCAGAGCAGAACAAAGTCGTTAATATTTAATCAAGCTTAATATCATTGAGCAAACTCAAATGATTAGAAAAGCGAGTTTATACTCGCTTTTTGCTTTTTATTTAACTGCAGCATGCTGTAATTAACTCCTGTTGCATACGCTGAACTTTTATTTGCTGAGGTTGCTTTGGGCAGTTAGCGCACTTTGCAACATCACCTATTTGATAGTGCAAACAGCATGTTTTTCGCGTTAATGCTAATGAGTCTGAGCAAGCTGTAAGCATAATAAACTCCCCCGCCTCCGAGATATCGAGAGCATGCAACCAGTGCGCTGCCATTAATTGAATATTAAACTGCGGCTTTCGTTTTGCATGAAGAAGTAATATTGCTAATAGCGTGTCAGCTAATAAGGACATCGCCAAACGCTCATTAAGCCGTGCAACGAGGTTTAAATCTGTCAGTAACTTAACAACATAGCTTTTTAAGTGGGCAGCCATATTTGTTATTGCCTGTTGCTGGCTGTGATGGTGCTGCGCTTTTATAGTGGGTAGTTGCAGCCCTGCGATAACGCCTTGTTGGTAGTGTTGTTGCATAGGCTGTAAAGAAAAACTCATAGTGAGTTCATGCACGCTTATGACTGCTAAATAGAGCGGTTGCCAATACAGCATACCCCAACTTTTTATTGCCCAATAGCTACGTCCAGCTTCGGGGTATTGCTGCTGCCAATACTGGTGTAACCTTGCAACCAGCAATGAACTCGATTGTATATCGAGCCAATCTGTTGCTTGTTCTGGTACTTTTAAAGCACTGTGGTAGCCCTTAGCAAGCTTTAACAGCTTACTAAGGGCGAGTTGTTCACCGTTCATAACGAGTTTAAATACTTAAAATGAGGCATTTAAACTAAGCTCAACACTGCGCTCAGCGCCCATCCAACAGCCATTTATATCAAAACAAGCACCCACATAACGTTTGTCTGTTAAGTTACTCACGGCTAAACCGATTTTATAGCTGTCGTTAAAGCGATAGCTAGCAGCAGCATCAAACAAGGTATAACCCGGTACTGTGTCGGAATTTAATGCATCTAACTGACTTTCACCGACATAACGTACACCACCGTTAAATTCTAGCGCGTCGCTAAAGAAGTAATTTAACCACATTGAGGCTTGTTGCTCTGCTACCCAAATCGGTGTTTTACCTTCCAATGCGGGGTTTTGTGGGTTATCTGTTACCTCAACATCCATATCAGTCAGATTTACAGTAACATCGAGAGTATCAGTGAGTTGCTGATAAACACTGACTTCAACCCCTTTTGAACGAACTTCGCCATTTTGGGTGTACTTCATAAAGTCAGGGGTATTTACCACTACATCTTGTTTGCGCAAATCAAAAAAGGCCGCGGTTACTTTAGTGGTTGCATCATTGTTGTGATATTTCACTCCGGCTTCAATTTGCTCCGCGGTCGTTGGTTTGAACGCTTGGCCGGTTAAGGTATCGACCCCAGAAGTCGGCTCGAATGACTCAGAGTAACTCGCGTAAGGGGCGATGTTGTTGTCAAAGGTATAGATTGCCGCCATACGGAAAGTGGTATCGCTTTGATCTATCTCTTGATTGCTGGTGGCGCCACTTATTAAAGTGTCAGTTAAGCTATAGTAATTATCATGGCGCAGCCCAGCGATGACAGTAAGCGCATCGATTTTTATTTCATCTTGCAAATAAAAACCGCGTTGTGATTGCTCTAAACGACTAAATTGACGATAAGTATCTAAAGCCGCGGTGGTATCGTCATTAAACTGAGTGTGATCAGGGTTTGATAAATCAAGTGTTGGCGTATTTGCGCCAAAAGTATCGGCATAATCAAATGTTGAATCAAGGGTTTGGTATTCAAAACCAAATAATAGCTGGTGCTTCGTATTCGCTAAACCAAATTGCACAGCGAGTTGGTTATCAACTACAAAGCCTTCAGCGTCCTCAATGGTTTTATACGCAGTACGCGTTAATATTTTATCTGCGTCCGCTAAACCGAAGTCATAACTATTTTGCTGCGTGGCATCGGCATTGGTATAGCGAAAGTTTTGTAAAAACGACATTGCATCTGAAAATTCATGATTTAATTTATACCCGATCATAGTGACTTCTCGGGCAAACTCGGCCCAGTTTTTATCACCTGCATACGCATCAGCGGATAATTTACCGTAACTGGCTTCGTAAAGCGTGCCTTTTGCTGGTAAGGGGGTTGATGGCACCATTTTAGGATCGTCTTGATAATATAAATTAAGATTTAAGCTAGTTTGTTCACTGATCTCAAAGGTTACTGAGGGCGCAATGGTGAGCCGTTCTTCTTCAGTGGTTTGCTGTTGGCCATCACGGCTACGGGCAAGGGCTATAAAGCGATAATTAACGCCGTCGGTGATAGCGCCTGTGCTATCTACAGCCAGCTCCGCCAAACTATTAGTACCAATACGTGCTCTAAAGTTATGCTCGGAAATGGCTTGTGGCGTTTTAGCTGTTTGGTTAACCATGCCACCAGGAGGTGCAGAACCATATAAAACCGATGCTGGACCTTTTAAAATTTCGACACTTTGTGTGGCAAATGCATCTACTTGTGGAGCTAAGTTATAAACCAGATTGTATTGCAGTGGTAAACCATCGTAAAAATTACGGTAACTTTCAAAGCCACGAATTGTATATTGGTCAAAAATGGTCACTGTAGCGCGGTTTTCCGGCGTGATCCCTGATACATAGCGCAGTGCTTCATTCACTGTATCTACTTGGCGTAATTCTAGTAATTTACTGTCGTACACTTCAAAGCTCATCGGCGATGCAATCGGTGTTAAGCTCGATTTAGTACCTGTAGAACGGTAGCTTTTGCCGTACACGGCGATACTTTCTATGTCATCGTCTATCGCTACTTCTGCAGCCACGCCATAGTTGCTGATCACGCATAACGAAATGGCTGATAGCCCAAACATTGATTTTTTTAACACAATCACTCCTTAATTTTTACGGAATTTAAACATTGACTCTCGAATAGAAACGCGATTAGTATACATTCTCATTTAGATTTATCAATTGTTTTCAACTAAAGGTGATCGTGCTCATGGTTCAGTTAAATGTGTTGCTCGCAGATGCACAGCAACAAGCTTCTAATCACGAAGCTAACTCAATGCTTAATTCAATGTTTAATAAAGAAAATCTAGATAAGTTTAAAATAGGTGTTGATCAAGTCGTACAATTATTGGCGCAAACTCTCGATGTACAACAAAAGCCATTTAGCGGGATTTTCCCACACGAATTGGCCAAACAATTTGCTGATATTGATCTAAACCAGCCCTTATTTGATATACAAGAAGCGCTTACAGAGGTGACTCAGCTGTACCTCAAGGATGCTGTTTATTTCAATAATCCTCGTTACCTCGCACATTTAAATTGTCCTATTGTTTATCAAAGTATTCTTGCTGAACTAATGGCTACAGCGATAAATACAGCTGTAGAGACCTGGGATCAAAGTGGTGGCGCGACCTTTATCGAGCAAAGCATAGTCGATTGGACTTTATCAAAACTGGCCCTTGGTAAGCAGGCTGATGGCGTATTTACCAGTGGTGGTACGCAATCTAACTTAATGGCAATGTTGTTAGCACGTGATTTTCAGTGTCAGCAGCACACCGGTCATATAAATAAACAGCAAGGGCTACCACAGGACTTTAAGCGGTTAAAAATTTTTACCTCGCAGGTGAGTCATTTTAGCATTCAAAAAGCCGCCGCTATTTTAGGGCTTGGCTACGATAGTGTGGTAAGCGTTCCCTGTGATGAATACTTTAGAATGGATGTTAACGCGTTAAATCAGGCCATTGAGCAATGTCAGCAACAAGGCGATATTGTTATGACCATAGTTGCAACCGCGGGCACAACAGATTTTGGCAGTATTGACCCATTAGCCCAAATAGCCGCTATAGCTAAACAAAGCGGCGCTTGGTTTCATGTTGATGCGGCCTATGGCGGTGGTTTATTAATAACGCCCAATAACAAGCATAAGTTAGCGGGAATTGCATGTGCGGATTCGGTGACGATTGATTACCATAAATCATTTTTTCAACCGGTTAGTTGCAGTGCTTTTTTTGTTAAAGATAAACAGCACTTGTCGGTTGTCACTTATCATGCTGAATATTTAAACCCACTGAGTCAGCAGCAAGCAGGCACGCCAGATCTATGTAATAAGAGCATTCAAACCACACGACGTTTTGATGCGCTAAAGTTATGGTTTTCATTGCGTACTGTGGGGGCAAAAAACCTCGGCTTAGCATTTGAGCAAGTGATGCATTTAGCTCGACAAGCCTATCTATTATTAGCCTCTGAAGCGCATATTGAAATTATTCATCAGCCGCAGTTAAGTACCTTGGTATTTCGTTTTATTGGTGATGGCAGCACCTGCAACCAAGATTTAGACGAGCTTAATAAATTCATTCGTAAGCAGTTATCCCGTCAAGGCGATGCCTTAATTGCGGCAACTAAGGTCGCAGATAAGCAGTATTTAAAGTTCACCTTACTAAACTGTGCAACCACGATTAGTGATATCCAACAAGTTGTTAGGCTTATAAAACAATACGGGTATCAATATTTAGCGAGTGATTTAGCCAATCAACAAACGCCTTTAAATACCCCAGTAAAGGAAGTTAGCTATGGATAAGCCTATTTATGATGTGATTGGTATTGGCTTAGGGCCATTTAATTTAAGTCTTGCGTGTTTAACGGCACCGCTTGAAGGGGTCAGCAGTCTGTTCTTAGATAAAAATGCAGAATTTAATTGGCACCCAGGCATGATGCTCCCTGAGGTCAGTTTGCAAACGCCGTTTATGTCTGATTTGGTAACGCTTGCCGATCCAACCAGTCCTTATAGTTTTTTAAACTATATAAAACAGCAAGGTCGCTTGTATTCTTTTTATATTAGGGAAAACTTTTTCTTACTGCGCCAAGAATATAATCAGTATTGCCAATGGGCAACTCAGCAGTTGCCTAATCTACGTTTTAATTCAGAGGTGCAGCATGTTGAGTACAGCCAAGATAGTGATATCTATATAGTACAAACATGCGATCAAGTTTATTTGGCCAAACACTTAGTGTTAGGCACTGGCCCAGTACCACGTCACCCGCAGTGCGCGCAGCAGTTTATACAGCAAGAGGGGGTTATTCATTCCAGTCATTACCTTGCTAATAAAAGCCAATTACAGCAACAACAATCGATTAGCATTATTGGTAGCGGGCAAAGTGCCGCTGAAATTTTTTATGATTTGTTGCAAGATATTGATCAACATAATTATCAGCTTAATTGGCTTACTCGCTCCTCGCGATTTTACCCACTTGAATACACTAAGCTAACGCTAGAAATGACCTCGCCAGAGTATGTCGATTATTTTTATCAATTACCCGAGCAAAAACGCCAGCAGTTAAATCGTCGCCAGCATAATCTTTACAAGGGGATTAATAGCGAGCTGATCAACAATATTTTTGATTTACTGTATAGCAAACGGCTGACGGCTAAATTGCCTGTTAGCTTGCACACAAATTCTGCGCTTATCGATATGACGTACCATAACCATGGAGGTGGTTATAAGTTGAATTTAGAGCAAACAGAGCAACAGCAACTTTATTCAATAAATACGCAAAGTATTATTTTTGCCACAGGTTATCAGCCTTACCAGCCAAGCTTTTTAGCTGGGATTAGCCATTGTATTGATAGTGATGATGCGGGGCTGTACCAAGTTGGCCGTAATTACTCTATAGATAAACAGCATCAACGTATCTTTGTACAAAACGCAGAACAACATACCCATGGTTTTGTCACACCCGATTTAGGTATGGCATGCTACCGAAACTCTTGCATTATTCGTGCGATCACCGGACATGAACATTACCCAATCGAGCGCAAAATCGCTTTTCAGGAATTTGCTGCCCCCAATTCTGAGTTTTGCGATGAAGTAGAGCAGTTTCGCGCATGAGTAAGCAATTTAAAGTCTTGTTGATTGCGATAACGGTATTTGCAGTGATCAGTGACTCAATGCTGTTACCGTTTTATCCTACTTTCTTTAGTGCGGTATTTAATATAAGCGACCCTGCCTATGTGGGTACTTACCTTGCTGCTAGCTGTTTTGTAGTGATGGTGTGCTTTCCTATTTGGGCTTGCATTAGCAAATATATGCATGTGTTACCGCTGTTGGTATACAGTCAAATCGCAGCGGGTATATTCAGCTTAAGTAGTTTTTTTGCAAACGACTTAAGCTGGTTTTGGTTTACCTCAATGGCAATGTTTGCTTTTAAAGCCAGTTACTTATTGGTTTATCCATATTTAATGAGCTTAGAAGCGAAAGCGAATCACGTTACCACGATTGCAACGCTCAGTGTGGTGGTGCACTTTGGCGCTATATTAGGCGCTGTTGCTGGTGGTGTGGTGTTATCAGCATTGCCAGCTAAAGCGGCATTTTTAATTATGGCGCTGAGTGATTTTACTCAGGTCTTAGTGTGCGCTTACCTGATAAAGTTAGCACCGAGTAAACAACAGTCTGAGCCAGTAGTTGCATCGGCTAGGTTAGCAACTCGTTGGCCTATTTATCAGCTTGGCATTGTTATGCTGTGTTTTTACTTCAGTGCTTTTTTGATCAGACCATTTTTTGCTGCGTATTGGCAAAGTATGAGCGACAACGCAAATATCGTTCTCGCTAGTATGGTGTTTTCTATCCCTGCCTTTATGGCACTGTTTGCACTTTGCTTTGATCAGTGGCGACAGAGAAAAAATACCAAACCCATCAACTTACTAATTGTCTTTGTATTGATCATCACCGGCGTTGCATTACAAGCAAGTCCTGCCTATTTGGTAGTGATAGCTGGGCGCTGTCTGTTCGGTTTGTCACTATTTATTATTATTGTGCGTCTTGACCTGCTGCTTTACCAAGTGAGTACCCCAGACAAATATGCCCAAGATTTTAGCAAAGTCAGCTTTTGTCAAAGTTTAGGTGTGCTGTTAGCGTCCTATGGTGCGGGCCTGTTGGTGAGAGATTATGGCTTAGTGATGCCATTTTGGGTTGCCGCTGCTGGGCTTACTCTATCTGCGTTGTGCTTATGGTTGCTTAGTAAGCAAACTAAACGGCATGTCTATTCAGCCTATCAAGGCGCAACTTCGAGGGCTCAGTAATGCCTAATACACCCCCCGTTTTTTGTCAGCAATTTACTGATATTGCCATGCTTAGCTTAAGGCCATTAAACCTAGCGCAAGACTTAGCATTGCTCCACCAATGGGTTACTCAGCCTCATGCCCAGTTTTGGGGTATGCAAGGTTTCTCGCTTAAGCAGTTACAGCAAGAATATCAAAGCTTGTTAGCGCGCAGCGATATTTATATCGGCTACGCAAACAATACCGCGTGTTTTTTAGTTGAGCTATATGAGCCTCAATTAGATGAAATAGGTAATCATTACCCCGTTAAAAGGGGCGATATTGGCATGCATATTCTCATTGCCCAAAGCAATAACAAGGTACATGGCTTTACCTGGTCGGTGTTTCAATTGGTGATGAATTTCATTTTTGCTAATGACAAAAATCAGCGCGTTATTGTTGAACCCGATATTCGCAATAACAAAATCCACTCTTTAAATACTAAAGCCGGCTTTCGTTATCAATCAGCGGTTAGGTTAACCCATAAAACCGCTCATCTCGCATTTTGTACTCGTGATGACTTTTATCACGCATTAAATAAGGATAATACTACTATGAAGCACATTCCCTTGAGCCCAGAGCAAGCCGTTAGTCATTTAACCCCAGAGCTATGGCGACATGTAAATAGGTTACACGTTCGCAAAGCCTTAAGTGAGTTTGCTCATGAGCGGCTGATAAAACCGCAACTGACCAATGAAGATGCAGATTGGCAATATTTTGAGCTAAGTACAGATAAAGAAACTATTGTTTATCGCTTTAAAGCCAAGCTGGGTAGTTTGAATCATTGGCATATAGCCGCAGACTCAATTGAAAAGCAAATCGATAATCAAGTAGCCGAGCTTGATTCAATCGCCTTTATCTGTGAGTTACAACATAGTTTAGGTATTAGCCAAGCTATGCTACCTACCTATCTGGAAGAAATCGCCAGTACCTTATATGGCAGCGCCTATAAGCATCAGCTGCCAGCGTTAACTGCAGAGCAACTCACCACCGCTGATTTTCAACAAGTAGAGAGTGCGATGACGGAAGGCCATCCTTGTTTTATCGCAAACAATGGTCGGATCGGTTTTGATAGCAATGATTATCGCCAATATGCACCTGAGACTGGCGCGCACTTACAGTTAGTTTGGCTCGCTGCACATAAAGATCGAATCGTATTTTCGACCACCGATGATTTAGATTATCAAACACTCATAACGCAAGAGCTCTCAACGCACACCATAGAGTCATTTAAACAAAAGCTATTAGAGCGCGGAGTAAATAGTGATGATTACTTCTTTTTCCCCGTTCACCCTTGGCAGTGGTTTAATAAGCTTGCGTCATTATTCTCTAACGATATTGCTGATCAGCATTTGCTTTGCTTGGGATACAGTGAAGATGAATATCAGCCGCAACAGTCTATTCGTACTTTCTTTAATAAAACACACCCACATAAACGTTATGTTAAGACTGCACTGTCAATTTTAAATATGGGATTCATGCGTGGTTTATCTCCTTATTATATGAGTGCAACTCCGGCTATTAATGATTGGGTGGCGCAGGTTGTATCACAGGATCCATATTTAGCAGACTCAGGATTTACGATATTGCGTGAGGTTGCTGCTATTGGTTATTATAATCACGCCTTAGAGGCCGCAACCGATCAATACAGTCCATATCGAAAAATGCTCTCTGCACTGTGGCGTGAAAGTCCAATGCCAAGCATAAAGAGCAAGCAACGTTTAATGACCATGGCGTCACTGCTGCATATCGATAATCAAGGGCAGCCACTATTACCTACTTTAATTAAATCAGCACAGATCGATACTCATACCTGGATTACTAAATATTTAAAAGCATACTTAGATCCACTGCTTCATTGTTTTTACTCCCATGACTTAGTGTTTATGCCCCATGGCGAAAACTTGATTCTATTGTTAGAAGACAATATTCCAGTCAAAGCAATCATGAAAGATATCGCCGAAGAGATCGCTATTCTAAATAAAGATTTAGTACTGGCGGATAATATTCAACGCTTAACTGTGGATGTACCTGATGAATTAAAAGTGCTGTCAATCTTTACCGATGTGTTCGATTGTTTCTTCAGGTTCGTGGCCGATATCCTTGATCAGCAAAACGACTATTCAGAACTAGACTTTTGGCAACAAGTTGCAGAGTGTGTAATTAGCTATCAACAATCACACCCAGAACTAAAAGATAAGTTTATTAAGTACGACCTATTTAGTGCTGATTTTACCTTGTCGTGTTTAAACCGATTACAGTTAAGTAATAATCAGCAAATGATAGATTTGGCTGATCCGGCAAAAAATCTAAAATTTGAAGGAAAACTAATCAATCCGATAGCCGTATTTAATCCCGTTAAAAAAGACAACAGTGTGACTGTTTAATTATTACGGTTTAGCTATGAGATGGATCTGGTCTGTATGCGCAGCTTGGTTGTTCTCATAGCTGAAAATTTAAGCGAAAATAGTACTGTATGACCTTGTTTGTATGCCTTTTGAGCAAATGTTCAATTAATTTAATAAAACTGAAATAAAGCGTTGACGGCCTCAAGAATATCCCTATAATGCGCATCCACTGACCCAGCAGGCAGCAATGAAAAGCGCTGAACAAACGGTAAGTAAGTCGAGTAAAACTTAAATTTAAAAACCTTTAAAATTAAGTGTTGACAAAAAAATAGGAAAGCGTAATATGCGCAGCCCTAGCGAGATAAAGTTTAACTTTAACCGCAACGTTCTTTAACAATATAAAGCAATCATCTGTGTGGGCACTCGTACAGATTGAGTTCTAACAGTCGAACTACTTAGGTAGTAAGACAAAAAATTTAGAGTCTCAATTGAAGCTGAGTGACCAACAGAAGTAACTTATTTATAAGTTGTTTCGGCACAGTCAATTCAATATCGAAAGATATTAAATAAATTCAGAATTCATTGAGCATGTCCTTTGGACAGAAAAAACTTTTAATTGAAGAGTTTGATCATGGCTCAGATTGAACGCTGGCGGCAGGCCTAACACATGCAAGTCGAGCGGTAACAGAGAGGTGCTTGCACCTTTGCTGACGAGCGGCGGACGGGTGAGTAATGCTTGGGAATATGCCTTTTGGTGGGGGACAACAGTTGGAAACGACTGCTAATACCGCATGATGTCTACGGACCAAAGTGGGGGACCTTCGGGCCTCACGCCAAGAGATTAGCCCAAGTGGGATTAGCTAGTTGGTAAGGTAATGGCTTACCAAGGCGACGATCCCTAGCTGGTTTGAGAGGATGATCAGCCACACTGGGACTGAGACACGGCCCAGACTCCTACGGGAGGCAGCAGTGGGGAATATTGCACAATGGGCGCAAGCCTGATGCAGCCATGCCGCGTGTGTGAAGA
>NZ_DRGM01000116.1 GCF_011050055.1 Pseudoalteromonas prydzensis
AATACACTCAAACATAGCCAAGCGAGTGAGCTTACGATTAACCTTACTGATAAAGATAAAGTTCTTTATTTGACTATTTTTGACAATGCGCATCATAACACCACCAAGTCACTCGTGTATGGTAATGGCTTAAAGGGCATTCAAGAACGGGTTAATGAACTCAGTGGTAGCGTTGATTTTGCACTCACACCGAGTGGATTTGTTACAAACATAAGGTTACCGGAGCCATTATGAAAATTCGTGTCATGCTGGTGGATGATCAAATGTTGGTGCGCTCAGGCATTAAAAGTTTATTGCTGCTCTCTGACGTGATCGATGTTATTGGTGAGGCCGCGGATGGTGACCAAGCGTTAACGCTGATTAAAGATATGCAGCCAGATGTTGTGCTTATGGATATTCGAATGCCCGTTAAGTCAGGCATTGATACCTTAAATGAATTGCACCAGAGCACGCAACGCAGCCACTGTCCTGCGGTTATTATGCTAACCACGTTTAATGATCACGAGCTTGTTGCTGGGGCCTTGCAGGCGGGTGCAAAGGGCTACTTACTTAAAGATGTGTCATTAGAAACCTTAGTTGACGCAATTGAGGTGGTGCATAGCGGTCAAACCTTAATTCAACCTGCGATTTCACAGCGTGTAGTACAGCACTTGACGACTAACGACAGTCAATTTGATAGCTTAAGCCAAGAAGCACTGACGGTAAAAGAAATCGAAATATTACGTTTTATGGCTGCAGGCTGCAGTAATCGCGAAATAGCTGAGGCTATTTATAAATCCGAAGGCAGGGTGAAAAACCAAGTGTCGAATATACTGGCAAAACTTGGCGTTAGGGATAGAACCAGAGCAGTCTTAAAAGCTATCGAGATAGGACTCATATAAAACCGCGACTAACCCCACCCACTTCACAAAAGCCCATTCACTTGCCGCATAAAACCCATTGCGATAAAAAACGTGACTTTTGGCACTCTCATCCCTGTTGGTAATTTTACATACTATAGATAACTGTTTTATTGAGGGGTTATTTATAATGGATGTTGTATTTAAAATTATTTTAGCAGCGCATATAGCCATAGGTATTTGCGCGTTAACTTTATTTTGGTTTCCTGCGTTTAGTAAAAAGGGCTCGCCGCGACATAAAAAATTTGGCAATTGGTATTCTATATCAATGTACGGTGTTGTTATTTCCGGTATTTTAATGGCATCACTGTCAATATTGATCCCTGAGCTGGTAAAACCGGCCGCTTTTACGGCTGATGTTGATAACAGTAAAGTACGCGAAAGTATTGTACGGTTTGCGGTATTGCTTTTGCATTTGTCTATTTTGACTTTAGTGGCAGTGCGTTATGGTAAACTGGTGCTTACAGCTAAAGTCGATCGGCAACGCCTCAAAAGCCCTTTTCAGTTGTTGATAACCGGTGTTTTATTAATGAGTGGCATTGCTATTTTTTGGCGCGGTATGATTGATCAGCATATCTTAATGTTGATATTTGGGCCGTTAGGCATATTTATTTCGCTGACAAATTTACATTTTACCTTTAAGCGTCAGATTAAACCTCGCGATTGGCTCGTTGAGCATTTAGGGGGCTACATTGGCTCGGGGATCGCAGCCTTTACAGCTTTTCTTTCCTTTGGCGGTAGACACATATTTACCTCATCAGGGTATCTGCAATTGGCGTTTTGGATAGCGCCCGGAGTTATTGGTGTGTTGTTTATTTTTTTCCTTTCTCGTAAATATGCAAACTAACAATAGGGGGAATACATGATGAAACACGTGGTGATTTTTACCTTATTGTTAACGACATTTTGCTCAATGGCAAAAGCGACTACAGAAATCGATAAATTGAATCAACAAGCTATAGCACTTATTGATGAGGATTTAGATGCAGCCGAGTCGTTAATTAATAAGCTACTGCAAGAGTACCCTAATAATCATTTAACGTTATTTTATTGCGGCAGAATTATGGGCAGGCAAGCTGGACTGGCATTTTTTAAAGCCCTGAGTTATGCAGAAAAGTCATTGGCCTGTATGGAAAAAGCCGTTTTATTAGCCCCAGATAATATAACTTACAGAAAAGGTTTAGTTAACTTTTATCTAGGGGCGCCAGCGATTGCGGGTGGCAGTGAAGAACGTGCGTTTAAGCAAGTGGAAGAAATAATGTTGCGTGATAAAACACAAGGCTTTATTGCTGAACTCGCCTTCTATAAGCAAACAAAAAGTAGCAAAGAGCTGGAAAAAAAGCTTCTTAGTTTTGAGCAAACCCCAGCAAACGTGGCGTTAATCGCTTATGAATTAGGGCTGCTCTATCAACAAAATAAGGACTTTGACAACGCCCATCAGCAGTTTTTAAAGGCGCTAAACAATAGCGATGCTATGAGTTCATTAAAATTGAATATTTTATATCAGCTTGGTCGCAATGCGGTGTTTAGTAAGACCAATATTCAATTAGGTATTGAGGCGTTAACTAATTACAGTAAAAGTGAATTAAATACCTCTTTGCCCAGTTTATATTGGGCTTACTACCGGCTCTCGCAATTGTACGAACTATCTAATAATACAGAGGGTTATAATAAATACCGACGTCTTGCTAGGAAAACGGATGATGAGCAATTAATTAAATTATTGAAGCGCTGAAAAGTGGCATAAAAATAAAATGGGGCAGGCCAAGTGTATTAACATATACCTGTCCTGTTTTATCATTTTAATCATCAGGCCCTTTTAGGGTGAAAACTAAATGTTTGCGCATATCTTTTAAAATCACGCCTTTTTTTAACATTGCCCCGCTTAAACGCTTTTGCCACTTTAATAGGTCGGGCTCTGCCGCTGCTAATGCTTGCTCATTTGCAAATTGAAAACACATTAGCAAAGAGCCCGGAAATAAGTGATATTCCACATCAAACCAACATTGCAACATGCCAGGCATATCAGCAAGGGCTTGTTTTTCTATCGTATCAGCAACATTGAGTACCAGTGCTTGTTGTTTTATTTGCACTGCAGAGAGTTTTTTCATCGTAGTGATCCAAGTTAGAGGCTAAAAATATAGCCATAAAAACCGATTATAACCGAGCTTGTCGACTGCCAACAACTTTGATTGTGGCTTAAATTAATATCAGGTTAAATCGCATTTTAAATGCTCTGTGGTCAGTTAACTAACTCTACTAATGGTTATTGGTTTCGGTGTATGTAATGCGTTGTAATAGATATGCGCTGTTTTATGACTTATCTTTTTATCGCTCATACACAGGCAGGAAAGCTGCTTTTGCTTAAACGGAAACATTATAAAATGAGGGAGAGTAAAATGACCAAGGGATCACAAGTATCTTCTGTAAAACCATACCTAGAATGGCAAGAAAGCCAGCCTACTGGGGCGCAGTTCGGGATCTTATCTAAGCTGCATGGTACATGGGTAAATTGGCAAGGTGGGCCGAGAGGATTACATACGACATGCATGCCATCACCGGGCACTTCCTCGGAAACAATCTTTGGCGTTTTCCATTTTAAATCTCAACAATACCGAGAACAACTTAAGTTCACCTGCGTGAATGCGCCTGTTCGCAACCGTGGAGGATCTAACGAGCAGTTTAATGGTGCTGTAAAATATGAAACGGCGATTATTGATAATGACAACGTGCTACAGCATTTTGAAAATGGTATGTATTTATGGTTGGGCGACAACACTATGCCTTGGCAAGCAGATAGCCCCGAGCAAAACCCACCGACTATGTTTAAACACTCATCAAGCGCAGAATCGGTAAAGGTTGATGCCGCGGATCCTGTTATGGGCGCTGGAGAACTTGGGCCACAGTTTGTACCTCCACACTCTATTTCTCGTTCAGGGGTGATCCCGCATGGTACTACCATTCATTTAACTGGCAAGGTTGCACACAGTAGCAATGAGGGCGTTGCTCCACATATTAGCGACTTGTGGCAGCAAGCGTCTTTATCGATCTCACCGACAATGGGAATGAATCCTGAACGAGATTTAATCGCAGGCTCGCGCGAAAAACCGAAGTGGACAGCGCTCCCGCGTGAAGACCAAGAAGGTGGCGGGCTTAATAGTGCGCGTGCTTACTTTCAGCGTATATTTAATTATGATCAATTTGGTGCTAAATACCCTTATACAGTGCAACCGAACCTACTGCTTACTGATGCCAATAAAGATCTTAAATTCAAGAAATTTGATTTAATAGAATTAGACTCACAACACGACACTGGCGTGCAAGGGGCAACCGTTAATAATGTGATGATTGAACGCTATTGTCGAGTTGCTCGGATGCGACATCGTATGTGGTTAGAAGAACTAGAAGTTGAAGATGAAAATGGCAAGCTCAAGGTGATAGAGCAGCTGCAATACGAGCAGATAGTCGACTTTGAGTTCATGTTTGGTTCAAGTGGTGAAACAACGTTGTGGCCTCATATTCAGGTCAATACGCTGCGTCGATTAGAAGATATACCGATTGATAAACAGCTAACACCAATTAAACTGCCAGAAGAAGCTGATAAAGGCGCTGAAGGCGTCCCTGAGCCAGTGGTTCGCAATATGAAACACACACGTGAGTAAGCGGCGTGCAATTCAGCTGGATTATTATTAATGCAGCTGAGTCGATTGTATTAGTCGTTAATAGCTTAGTGCAGCAGCTGTAGCTCTTGGCTTGAATGCTACGCTTATATGTTTACTGTAGCGCCTCAAGGTTTTGAAAGCTGTAGACTTTAATACCCGTATTTATTTTTATGATATTAACTCGTAGTGGCTTTATGTCATTAATATATTTAAAAAATAAGGTGTGGGTAAATAAATATACCTGCTGATTATTAATCAGCAGGTATATTATGCTCGTACTGTGAGGTTGTTTTATGCTACGCCGCTTATTTAAAGCGGGTTTAAACCTAGTTTTTGTAGTACAAGTTTAAAGTTAGCGCGACGCTCTTCAATCGCATGTACTTCACCACTGACTGGGCAATGATCATCAGGGCAACCACGATTTACTATGCCAGATACAGCATCAACAAACGCGGTGCCTTGCAAGCCACCATCAACATACTTTTTCAGCTCGGCGTGATAGTTCCAATCGGCGTATGGGCCACCTTCATTACTGTATGCTTGTACTGAGTTTACCCAAAAGAATAAACCGGCAATCCACTTAATTTCTTTGTGCTCTTCTGAGCTACATACCAGCCCTGGGTTTGAACATAAATCTAAGTCGGCATATAACGGGCTTTCTGGTGCTGGGGCGACGGTTGTGCCATCAATAGTCGTACCTATGGTATCTGGGTCAACATGTGAGCGGCCAACAAAGTGGTTTAAAGTACCGAAGTTTTGGCGACCTGTGGTTTGAATTACACCACGACCCCACCAACCACAGCCTTGCACACTTTCATCACTGCCATCCCAAATAAAGTTGCCCGCTTTTTGACCGACATACTGCTTACACTCGCCGCGTTCGTAAACCTGTTTAGAGGTATCGATTGCGGTTGGCACAGTATTACAATGACCGGCATTGGTCCAACGACCAACTTTACCGTTAACTAACAAGCCTTGCTCGGCAAGTACTGCATCTGGGGCAACAAAGATTGGGGCTGGTGCACCATACCATTTAGCGTGTGTGGTGGCTGTTTGTTCCATTTTGTCATCACGAGGGCATGAGTAAGGATGGTCGTTGCCTGACACTGGATGAGTACCGTAATCAGCATACTTTTGGCCTAATTGGCCACAGCTTGCGGTCATAGGGTAGTCGACTGCTGCGCCGTATTTTACCTCAGACCAATTGTTCTCGTCACAGGCATCGAAACGTATGGTTTCTTGCATACTTTGTGATAAAAATGCTGCAATCGCCACTTTAGCGTATAGTGCATTGGTGGCATCGTCAGCAGTGCTGTCGATTAGCCAGAACTTTTCGCCAGCTACACCCACGTTATGCATTGAGTTTAGGCCCGTTAAAAAGTCAGCCCACTTATAGATAGTTGACGGTACCCAAGTTGAATTAGGTGTTTCGTATAAGAATACTTCACTATCCATCACTGTTTCAGCATTAGTTAAGTCACTGTTTAGTGAAGCTATACTGGTCAGTGATGTCACATTTGCTGGCGTACCAACATAGTACAGCGGTACAGGACTGCTCTGATAACGGGTTATTTTATTTGTTAAATCAGCACTGTCAGTATCAAATAAGATAGCAAATAGATTACTGTGTGCGGCTTTACGAATATTGCTTTCGCCTAGGGTGTTACCCATAAAGTAGGCTGTCGCTTGCGCGCTAGGCACTGATGATAGTATGGCAGGTGCTTGCACAAAGTCAGTGACTTGTTTAACAAACTCTAGCGCGTTGTGCCACTGATCGCTGGTTAAGCTCGCTGAACTACTTGATTTAGTAAAGGCGATAAAGTCAGCTTTAGACGCGCCTTTATACAGCGAGAGTGTATCTAGTAAATCAGCCGTTGCTTTTGACGCAGCATTCCATACTGAACGCTTACCCGAATGGCTATCAAAAGCAAAGTCACCAATGCTTAATGACCAACCAAAGGTCGCATTAGGTGCGAGTGCCGTCATAATCAAGTTTTGAGCCTGCGCCCAACCCATGGCGTCATCGGTTAAGGCGTCAATATCCGCAACGTCGATACTGCTGCTTTTATTTGTTGTCGCTAAGGCGTCAGTTAAAGCTTGTTTAACACTTATCGCGCCTAAAGATAGCCCTTTATCTAAGGTTATATTATCAAGTACATCACTTTGTAGCATGATAGACGTAGTGCCAGCTTGTGCAGCTTGCGTAATTGCTGCCACAAAATCATTGGTAAGTTTAGTGACATCAGTTAAATCAGCACTGTTAATTAGATCAACAGTAAGATGGGCAGGCGCCGTTGAGGTAGGGCTTGCAACAACAAAGTCACTTGGCCAGCCTGGCATTTTTAAGCTGACAGGATCTTTTGCATTCGGTAATGACAGCAGTGGTGCTGTGCCTTGCTCGGTGCCATCACAGTTTACTGTCCAGTTCCACGTATCATCGCTACCAGGGCGTGAAGATGTTTCCCACTTTGCCGTATAGGCAATATACTCATCATTAACGAGTATATCCCCTGCTTTTGCTACGCTTCCCGGCGCCCAAAGCGTGTAATCTTTGCATAACACTCCCAGTTTAGGATCTGTCGGCTCTGTAGGCGTTGTTGGATCAGTTGGATCTGTAGGGTCTGTTTCATTGCCACAGACATGTTCAAAACCCCAGCTACCATCACTACCTGGAATTGAATTTGTGTACCATTTAGCTTTGTAAGCACTGCCTTCATGTTGCATTAAATCACCAGCATTAGCATGACTAGGATTGCCCTGCCAGTCTACTTGCGGGAAGCTTGGGTAGGTATTGATGCCGTCACAACTTGCGGCAAAAGCGTTGCTTGAAATAACAGCGCTAGTAGCAAGTGATACAGCAATAAACGTTTTGCTGGGTTTAAACCCAATCAGGGTGCTCTTCATTTTTACTTTCCTTACTTTATTATTTTAGTGCAGCATTAGCGAGCTGATAACTCAGCTTTTCGCAACTTTTGGTTATCATTTTTTTAACATTGCAATGAAGTTAGCACGCAGTTGACAACGCTGTCAAATTCATTGGTAAATAAAATAAAACCGCTACAGAATAAGTTTTCATTATGATTTACTATTATTTTGTTGATATTTAATAATTAATTTATCGGTGTTTGGGATAGGGCGACATGTATGACGAAAAACTTATTTTCTGAGTAAGCGTTAATAAATATGTAAACTTAATTAGGGGTTGGGATAGCAGTAAGAGTGTAATCGCTAAGCTCGGGTGGTTTAATCTTATGGCTTTGCTGGTGATAGTAATGCTTAGCTATCTGTGTCAACAGTTAACCCCAAAGTGCTTGCTTTTTGCTCACTGGTCACTCAAAGTTTTAGTTTATAATTGCTTTCACAGTTTGTTAAAAATAGTGTTATATTTGTGTTTTACATTAAAAGTAATAAAATAATACAAATCAAAATTAACAATCAGGTTGAATGATGACAATACAAACAAATAGCCCATTAGTAGAGCAGCGTGCCGACCCATTTGTGCATAAGCACAATGATGGCTTTTATTATTTTACAGGTTCAGTGCCAACTTATGATCGCATTGAGCTGAGAAAATCAAAAACATTAGATGGCCTTAAAGACGCAGAAACGGTTGATGTTTGGTTTAAGCACGAGAGCGGTCCTATGAGTCGTCATATTTGGGCACCTGAGATCCATTACTTAGACGGCAAATGGTATATCTATTTTGCAGCCAGCGAAGAGGGCGATATTTGGGCACTGCGCCCGTACGTGCTTGAATGTAAAGGTCAAGATCCACTAAATGATGAGTGGGTTGAGCTGGGTATGATGCAAGCAGCAGAGGGCGACGATAAGTCATTCACTGATTTTTCATTGGATGCGACTATTTTTGAAAATAACGGTAAGCGTTACTTTTGTTGGGCTGAAAAAACCGGTGGTCAATTTGCTGCATCTAACTTGTATTTAGCAGAGATGGAATCGCCCATTAAACTAAAAACAGTGCAGTTTATGCTCACAACCCCTGATTATGACTGGGAACGTGTGGACTTTTGGGTGAACGAAGGCCCAGCGGTATTAAAACATAATGGCAAAATATTTATTGCATTTTCAGCCAGTGCCACAGGTGCATGTTATTGTATGGGTTATATGGAAGCCGATGAAAATGCAGATCTGCTTGATCGCAATTCATGGACTAAAACACGCATGCCAGTGCTTGAAACCGACGTTGATAAGAAGATTTATGGTCCAGGTCATAACTGTTTTACTGTCGCGGAAGACGATGTAACACCGTTATGTGTTTATCATGCACGTGATTACCAAGATGCCGTTGGTGAACCAAGTGTTGTGCCAAAAACAGACACTCGCCCGCTTGAGGAGATCGTAAAAGATCCGCTTTATGATCCAAACCGCCATGCCCGTGTATTTGCAGTGAAATACGATGACAACGGCAAACCTGTATTTGAGCTATATTAATTACGATTAGTGAATGTAAAGCCACTGATTAGTGGCTTTACTCTTATCGTTTAAGCTCTTTTTAAAAGCGAGTTGTGTAGGTTAATAACAGGGGAAAGCTGATTTGCAGTTTTAAAGTGCAACTAAACTTTGCTCTAGCATTGCTTTAATTTGCTTCACTATTTTTGCTTCTGTTGCAGGTTCAAACTGTGCGATACGCGGCGTGTGGATATGCCCTGTAGGAATGTCCGAGTTTAACTCGTTCCGCAGGCGAATACTGCGGTATGATATTTCATTCGATAAGTAGCCACCCCCACCGCCTTTTACGGCAATGGCATCTTTTAACTCTGCGAGAGTTTGCGGCGCAAAGGCTTTTTCAAGGGTAATTACGTTGTGATTATCATTTATCTTAAATTGCCCTTGGGCTTGCTGCATTTGCGTAACGGGCAAGCTGAACTGCACAAACTCACTGCCCGGCAGTAGGCGGTCATTTAAGCTTGGAATAAGCGGCGCTGTTTGTGTGCCACCGTAAACAATATTGGCGTTATCGGGAGCGGTTACGCTGCGGCGTTTACCCGGAAAGCGTTCAAGGTCAAACTCTTTACCACCCATACTCACAGTCACTATCATGTCTACATTATTAAGTGCGTAATAGGGCGCAAGCAGCTGTTCAATAATACCTTGATCAAAATCTTCATAACGCACGGGTACCATCACAGTATTGATTTCGGCTGTGATACCTTGGTAACTGATCACTTGGCCATCGAGTAATAATGCAGCAACACCGGATGGATTACTTTGATTGATATTTTTATCCAGTAAAAACGGGTCAAAGCCAGTTAATAAGATCTTTTTATTGGTGTTTTTAGAATAGGCTAAATCGGTGCGGCCACGGCTGCCGTTTTCTAACATCGTTAACAGCGCATGCTGCTCTGTTGTTGTAAGTGGAAAATCAGGGTTGGTGGTGCGGATCACTTTGCTTGACAGTAACCGTGCCCAGTAAAGTTCGCGATCATCATAGCTTTTACTTGCTATAATGCGCTGTTTCGCAGCGAGCCATAGTTGGCTTGAATAATCATGGAGTAGGTCAGTTGCCTGCTTATAGCTTTTCACATTCTTCCAGCTTCGCTCAAATTGAGCTATATCCTCAGAAAATGCAGCTAAAACTTGCGGTATCGCAGTGCTGGCTTTTTCAATACGCTGCTCTTCAACCGTTAAGTTAGCGCTTAAGACACTGAAGGAAGATAATATTAAACTCGTTGTTAAAAGTTGTTTGATCATGGGGGTCCTATTATAGTCAGCTATAGCAATCTGGATGCAAAGGCTACTATCTTATGTATCTTGCGCGAGCGCAAATAAATACGTTGATTAGGGCTTTAACTCTCATCTTTAACTTTTAATCAGCCTCTAGAGCCTATTTTCATAAACTGCTATCCTTCCTCTATTAAGTAGTAACAGAGTAAACACTATGATCAACGATAACGATATAATCGACACCCTTGAAGAGTTAGCAGCATTTTTACGATTGGTTGATAATGGCGGTTTGGGTTTAAAGAACGTAGCGGGGGTGGCTTTAGCGACCAATAACAGCAATGGCCGCCCGTTTGTAGCGGTGCTTGATGATAACCATAAGTTGTTGTTAGGTCGTTGGGTAACGCAATATGTGTTTGAAAATGGCAAAGAACTGGTCCGCCAAGGGCCAAAAAAATTGCATTAGAGATAACTTAAATTTGCAGCTATTCTGAGCCTAACTGATCTTTAACGGGCCTATGGCAAGTAAATTCCACACAGTTAGCGTTGAAAAGAGCCGCTGGAGATAGATTTATTACCCAGCGTTCAGGTTACTTAGCTGCATTTATCTAAACACATCCCAGAAAACCTTTGCTCAGCAATCGACCTTATAGAAGTACAGACTCTAAAGTTGCAGGTGAGAAAGAGGGCAGTTATTTAAAATAAAAAGCAAAGCAGGTAAATAAACGATGTTACCTGCTTGATTAGAGTGAAAATAAAACGTTATTTCTTCAGCTCTGACTCTTGTAGATCTTTAAAAAGATCCCCTTGCGGATTGTCTCCTTCTGAGACATCGTTATCTTCTTCATATTCATCATCCACGTCATCGACCACCAACATTTGGTCGTGGGCAGTGGTTTCTTCGATGCGCGGATCCATGGTCGCTGCCAGTGGCGAATTGGTAACATCAGACGTCCCGACCACGTAATCACTCGACTCTGGTTGCTCTACTTTTTGCTTTGAATTGATGAAGGTAAGCAATAAATACATCACCACTGTTAATGTAGCAAGTGACGCATATAAAGCTTGATGGCCAAAATAACTCATGATCTGCGCATTAGCGGTTGAGCCAAGGGCCGCCCCCGCGCCAAAGGCAACTAGCAGTGCAGAGGATACGCCAACGCGTTCTTCATCTTCAACCCGGGAGTTGGCTAAAGCCGATGACAATGGATATAAAGTAAAAGCAAACAAGCCGAACATAAATGTCAGTATAAAAGCCAGTGTTTGCGAAATAGGCAGTAAAAACAAGGCAAGACTGACCACGCAGATGGCGACTGCATTACTACGTAATAGCACACTACGACGTACTCGGTCAGATAACATACCCATCGGCCATTGTGCTAATAAACCGGCTAAAATAGTGGCAGACATAAAAATGGCGATTTCAGATGAATTAAAACCTGAGAGCTTGGCAAAGGTAGGCGCAAGGCCGTAAAAACTGCCATTAATAATGCCAGCAAAATGCACCGCAGTCATAGATTGCGGCACTTTTTTAAAGTAATCAAACACGCTTACTTGAATCGGCTTTAATGGTTTGGGGTGAATTCGACGAGTGATTGAAATGGGAATAATACCAATAGCCAGCGCCATACAGACTAAAAAGAGTGGTGCATAGCCTAGCTCAGGAAATTCAGCTAAGGCAAACTGGCCTAAGATGGTGCCTAAATATGAGGTGATCATATAAAACGAAAACACCCGCCCACGTGACTCAGGGGCCGCTTGTTCGTTAAGCCAGCTTTCCAGTACCATGTAATTACACATCATCCCAAGGCCCACGCAAAGTCGCAGGCCAAGCCAGACATAGATGTTATCGCTTACCCCATGTGCCGCCACACACGCTATAACAGCGGCAGTACTGGCGGCAAAGGTTCGAATATGGCCGACCGATTTTATAAGGTGATAGCCAAGCTTAGCCCCCAGTAATAAGCCTAGGTAGTAGCATGAGGTCATCAAACCTATCCACAAGGTTGAAGTACCATGCTGCCCTAAATAAAGGGCTAAATAGGTGGTAAGTAAGCTGGTGCCAATAATTAAGAAAAGGTTGGCAAAATATAACGAAGGAAATGATTTCATTTATATACAAATTATATGCTTGGACAACTAGATACTAGAATAATCAGAGGAATATTCCAAGTAATAAACACCGCCGTATTCGTAAGCGTATTCAGTTAGACAAACTTTGCTTGAGCAATTACCATAGCCGCAGAATGATTTTTACAGAGTGTTATTATGTCGTTACCTGCTTGTCCTAACTGCCAATCTGAATACGTTTACCAAGATCAATCGTTACTGATCTGCCCTGAGTGTTCACATGAATGGGACCCCGTTAATGATGCATTAGAACATGCAGTTATTGTTAAAGATGCAAACGGCACGCTATTGGCTGAAGGCGATAAAGTCACTGTGGTTAAAGATTTAAAAATTAAAGGCAGCTCGCAAGTAATAAAGATTGGCAGCAAAGCGGTGATCCGCTGGATCAAAGATGCAAAAGATCACCAACTTGATTGCAAAGTTGATGGCGTAGGCGAAATGATGGTAACGGCAAAGTTTGTGAAAAAGGCCTAACGAGTTTTTATAACTTATTTAAAGACCTCGGCATGATTTAACAATAGCTCGAAAATTGAAATGGAATTTAAATGTGAGTAAGCAAAACGTACTGAGTTACTATCGCGATTGCTACAAAGAAGATAGCGCTGATTTAAATCTATGGGATTTGAGTAAATTAAAAAAACAAGATCGCTTCGTACTAGAAGGAAGAGATGACTTAGGATCGGGGTTTTTAGCCCGGCTGCCAATACCGCAACAGTTTGCTGAGCCAATGATGAAGCGTATTGAGGTTTATCAACGCGAACGTGTTTTGTTATATGTACGATTTATACTGGTTGCTAAACTTGAGATAAAAGGTGAGATAAAACAAGTTGTTTCACCGATTTTATATAATGAAGCCGCGATAGAAAAAGACAATGATGATTATTATTTTTCGGTTATTGACTCTCAACCTGAAATTAATGAATCACTCACCCAGTTGTTAATGCCTGAAGCTGAACTTCTTGATGAAACAGCAGATATCCAGTCTGCTTACTTTTGGACCTCATTACTAAAACAAAGTCCCGTTGCGTTAAATGTATTAACGCTTTTAAACTACCCAGAACTTGCCAATTTTGATGAAATAAAAACAGCCATAAAAAGTCGCACCGCAACACTGTTACCTGCGTCAATGTTGGTGTTTGTGGAGCGCTCAACCAGCAGTCGAGGGGTACTCCACGAGCTTGAAGAAATAACGGCCTCAAAAACGCTTCCACCCCCAATTAGCGCTTTAATTGCAGGTGATGCGCCGCTCAAAAGTACTAAAGCGTTAAAGTACGACTACTTACCCGGCTTATTGTCTGCACCGCAAAAGAAAGTTATTTCGATCGCTGCTAATGCGCATTTAGGCTGTGTGTCAGGGCCACCTGGTACAGGGAAAAGTTATACAATTGCCGCGGTGGCAGCTGAACACATGGCGCGTGGAGAATCAGTGCTCATTGTCGCAAATAATGACCCTGCACTTGATGTGATTGCCGATAAGCTGAATGAAAACTTTGCGTTAAGTGAAGTATCAATTCGGGCTGGGCAAAAAGAGTTCTTAAAAAAACTAAAAGATTATATTGCTGACTTATTGTCTGGGTATTTAGCAGATGAGCAGCAAAAAGCCCCAGCTATTTTTGAATCAGAATTAAAAGCCCAAAATGCATTACTCACTGACTTAGAACAACGTTTTGATAAGTTTTGTCGCAAAGCGATAATCCGCGGGCAACGGCTTAAAAAGCTTGAAGATAAAGATATGCAATGGTTAAGCAATTTATATCTAAAATGGGCTCAGCGCAGCATTAAAAAGCTAGCCAAACAGTGGTCTGCTTTAGAGCAAATTAATGCACAACAAACTAGTCGAGAGTTGTTGGCGAGTCGCTATTTAACCGCGTTAAAGAATACTAATTTGCGGACATTAGTTAAAACTCAGCGTAAATCGTTGCAGGCTTTTAATCAGGCTATTCGCAGTCGTACTTCTAAAAGGCAGTTTGAGCTGTTTGATAATATAGAATACTCATCATTGCTAGCGGCGTTTCCTGTGTGGTTAGTAAGTTTGAATTCGCTGTATAGGGTATTACCCTTAAAGCCGCAAATGTTTGATTTAGTTATTATCGATGAAGCAACACAGTGCAATATTAGCAGTTGTTTACCGGCACTTTTTCGTGCAAAACGAGCGTTGGTGGTTGGCGATACAAAGCAATTAAGGCATTACTCTTTTTTAGCAAAATCAAAAGAGGCTCAGCTTCGCGCGAAGAATCAACTGTCACTCTCTAGTGAGGGGGTTGTTAGTTATCGTGATAATTCAATTTTAGATTTAACATTAAATGCGCTCAATAGCGATCAGCAATTAGCCTTTTTAGATGAACATTTTAGAAGTAAACCTGAGTTAATTCATTTTAGTAATCGCTATTTTTATCAAGCAAAGTTAAAGGTAATGCAACATCGCCCATGTACCAGCAGCGGTAATTTATTTATACAGCGTGTTAATGGGGAAAGAGATAAAAATGGCGTCAATCAGCTCGAAGCGAGTGCTGTGATCGCGAGCATAAAGCAGCAAATGAGTGCTGATCGAGAAACGGGTGTGTATCACAGTATAGGGGTTGTTTCGCCATTTCGAAGCCAAGCAGATTTTATTGCTAAGCAAATAGACGCCCATTTCAGTGAAGCCGAAATTATTAGACATAAGCTAAGAGCCGCCACCCCTTTTGGATTTCAGGGGGAGGAACGCGATATTATATTGATCTCTTTTGCGGTGGATAATGATGCAAAACGTGCGGCAGTATATTTAAATAAAGCAGATGTTTTTAACGTGACCATAACGCGGGCAAGACAAACACAGCATTTATTTTTATCCATCGATGAAGCACAGTTACCAGAACATTATTTATTAAGGCGTTACTTAGGTTCGATAAGTGAGTTTGCAGCCGTTCATACATGTCTATCCGATATCGATGACTTTCAACGCGATGTAACACAAGAGCTGATGAAATTACAGATAGAAACATGGCCTGGTTATGCTGTAGCGGGGACTGAGGTTGATATTTTATGTCGTTATCATGGCCGGTATTTAGCAGTTGATCTGATTGGTTACCCCGGACCTTGGGCTGACTTTTTTGAATTAGATACTTACAAACTATTTAATCGCGCCAATATTGAAATGCTACCTATAAGTTATGGTTTATGGGTTGTCGATAAAGATACCTGTATACAAGCAATTGTTGCTAGGCTGAAGGGGAGCGCCCATAAGCCTTAATCGCTATTGCGTACTGATCTCTTTTACCTCTGCAGTGTCGAACTCGTTTACTGCTGCGCTTGATTGACTGACGCTGTTTTTCTGTAAGGCGATATACAGATCTGAGTGTACGTAGATGCCTTCTTTACCGGATGCCATACCGGCAATTTCAAACCATGACAGGAGTTGTCGTTTTCTGCCTGCTATTTCCAACCTAATATCACGCTTTTTAAAGATCACGTCTAAATCGGTGAGCATGGCCATCACGCTTAAATCTAAATGGGTGAAGCAGGGCACGGCATCGATAATAACGCAGTGGATGTCGTCCTTTTGCCGCGCATATTGCTCTAGCAAACGACGTTTAAAGTAACCGGCATTAAAGTAAGTTAACGGAGAATTAAAACGATAAATAAACACTCCTTGTACTGCTTTTGCTTTATCAGTGGCATCAAGGCTTCTTACAACACCTTTAATATCAACACCTAATATATTGTCTGTTGGGCGCATTACGGTGCGAATAAACTGAAATAAACCAAGTAATACCGCTAGGGTAATACCTGGTATTACGCCAATAAATAGCACGGCAAACAAAGTTGCCAAGGCAAGATAAAAGGCATGTTTATCTTTACGTTTTAATTGCCAGACGGCTTTTAAGTCTAATAAGTGGACAGAAGCAATAATTAGCACAACGCCTAATGCTGCACTGGGGATAAACTCAAGCGGTGCTGTTAAGAACAAAGCAATGATGGCGATGATCCCCGCTGCAATGATGGATACTAATTGCGTTTTACCGCCGGTGGCATCATTGACTGCGGTACGAGAATCAGCACCACTGACAGCAAAACCTTGTGATAAGGCCGAGGCAAAGTTAGCAATGCCTAAGGCTCTAAATTCTTTGTCGGCATCGATGTCGTAGCCATTTTTAGCGGCAAAGCTGCGAGCGGTTAGCATCATACTAACAAAGCTGACGATTGCTAAGTTAAGTGCCGGTACGACAAGCTCACGAATAACACCAATATCATAAATAGGCGTATTAAACACTGGGAGGCCACCGGTTACAGTGCCAATAGTGTTGATATCAAACTGCTTTAAATTAAAAAGCCACACAAGTACGGCGCCAAATGCGATAGCAAACATGGATGCCGGCCAAGTCGGTTTAAGCCGTTTCATGGCAAAGTAAACAGCAACTGTAAATAACGCCATCAATAAGGTTGGGATATGGGTTTGTGCTAAATAGGTGGGTACGCCACCTAATCGTTCGAGCAAATATTTATCATCGAAGGTAAAGCCAAATACTTTAGAAAACTGACCAACAATAATAGTAATGGCAACCCCGTTCAATAGGCCCATTAAGATTGGTTTAGATAAGAAGTCGGCCAATACACCTAATTTAAATTTGCTGGCAATTAAGCACCAAAAGCCAGTCATGGCGGTCATAGTGACAACCAATTGCCAATGCTTAACAGTGTCGCCAGCGGCAAGAGGCGTGACTACAGCGGCAATAACGGCGCAGGTTGCTGCATCAGGGCCAACAATGAGTTGTTTCGAGCTACCAAACAGGGCATAAAGTATCATTGGTAATATGCATGAATACAAGCCTACGGCGGCATTTACGCCGGTCAGTTGTGCGTAGGCGATCGCAACTGGCAAAGCAACAGCGGCAACAGATAGCGCGGCTCTTACATCATCCGCAAACCACTTTCGTTCGTAGTGAAATAACGTGTTCAGACCCGGCATAAAATCATACAAACGCGACAGCACACTCGTTTCCTTGTTAATAGTAAGCACATCTGGATAGTAAATTTAATATACTAACAAGTATAGCTCCCGGGCTGAGGATTTTTTAATAAATAGCAGATACTTAGGCTTATAACTGCTTTTGGTTCAGTGTTAAGTATGATGAAAAAGTTTAAAGGTGAGCGATATTAGATGGTTGCTGTTACCACAAGCCAATTTCATACTAGATGGTGATTAAGGTAAAACCCGTTCAATATTCATTTATAGTTGTTGTTTGTATGATTATTGTGCGATCCTGTTTTTGTTGGCTGCCAATTTTTGCGTTTACTACGCTAGCGCAAACTTATTATGGCAACTTAGCAACTACTATACGTTTGTCTTATACCCAGAATCTATTTATGTGTGAATATGGCTTTTGATTTCAAATAAATACTTAATTGTAATTGGCAGTATAATTACAGTTTTTTACATTGTTACATGTGAGGAAAAATGAGTAATTTAAGTCTGAAAAACAAGCTGTTGCTATTAGCTATTTTGCCGCTCACGCTGCTGTTAATTAGTTTAATGGCCAGCTCATATTATTTAGAGTATCAAAATCAACAGCAAAATTTTGTATCGTTTAAAACAAAATTAATTGCTGATAAAGAAAGTTTATTAGCAACTGAGGTTGAGATAGGCCGCCAAATAATTAATTACGAACTAGCCAAAGGGACGAAAGAAGATGCCAAAAATGCCTTGCGTGATCTCACTTTCGGTCAAGATGGTTACTTTTTTATCTATGATACAAAAGGCGTTAGTATTTTCCATGCACTGTTGGGGGATGCAATTGAAGGGCAAAATAAAATAGCCATGACCGATCCCAACGGGAAAAAAATAGTCGTTGGGTTACTTGAGCAAGCAAGGCAAGGTGGTGGTGCTTTTTATTATGATTTTCAAAAGCCTAATACAACGGGTTTAGTTGAGAAAATGGGTTATGCCGCGATGGTTCCGGGTACAGATTGGATGCTCGGAACGGGTGCTTACATGGATGATATTGAAGCTGAGCTAACCAAGTATCAAGCAACAATCCAAGCACACATGAATGAAAAAGTAGCGACCCTGTTATTAATTGCATTATTTTGGGTGGTGTTGACGGTGTTTTTTGCCTTAATTGCGGCAAACAATATGGTAAAACCAATTCAAAATATGGTGCAAAACTTGGATGATATTGCAAAAGGTGAAGGTGATTTGACTAAGCGCTTAGAGGTGCATAGTAACGATGAAATTGGTCAATTGGGTAATTCATTTAATGTGTTTGTTAGTAAACTACATAGCATTATCGCCAATGTGGCAGATGTAACCCGTGATGTAAAAGATTCATCAAATGATATCAATACACAAACACAGTTAATTGAAAATCAGTTAGTAAACCATAATCATGAAACTGAGCTGGTAGCAACGGCGATCACCGAAATGTCAGCAACATCTCAGGAGGTCGCGCAAAATACCACGCAAGTAGCGGTATCCACCCAGTCAGCCACGCAAGATGTTGCCAATGCTCAACAATGTGTAGATGTTTCTTTAGAAGAAGTTTCAAATTTAATGAGTGAGATCAATCAAGCTGCTGAACAGGTTAATTCTTTAAGTGAGCAATCTAAAAAAATTAACAGTGTATTAAGTGTGATCGGTGGCATTGCCGAGCAAACTAACTTACTGGCCCTTAATGCCGCTATTGAAGCTGCAAGGGCAGGTGAGCAAGGTCGTGGCTTCGCTGTGGTTGCAGATGAAGTGAGAAGTTTAGCCAGTCGCACACAAGAGAGTACGTTAGAGATTAATGAAATGCTTAATGAGTTACATACGCTAGTCACGGCTGCGGTAAAGGCAATGTTGGCAAGCCAGCAAAGCTG
Source organism: Pseudoalteromonas prydzensis (assembly GCF_011050055.1). Classification (GTDB taxonomy): domain Bacteria; phylum Pseudomonadota; class Gammaproteobacteria; order Enterobacterales; family Alteromonadaceae; genus Pseudoalteromonas; species Pseudoalteromonas prydzensis_A. The sequence goes on from NZ_DRGM01000116.1 coordinate 19,205, forward strand.
TAATCGCTCAGTTGAGTCATCTCGCGCTATTTCAGAAAGTTTAGGAGCGGTTACCAGCTCGGTTACCACTATTAACGATATGAGTACGCAAATAGCCACTGCTGCTACCGAGCAAAGTAGTGTAACTGAGGAAATTAATCGTAACGTTTTTGCGATTCAAGAAATAGTTAATGAGCTTACTCGTTCCATTAAAACAACCTCATCAGTTAGTCATCACTTAGCCGGTCGAGGGGAGAGCTTAGGTGCTTTAGTAGGTCAGTTTAAGATCTAATATAAGCCAAAAGTGGCGGTATTGTTGTTGATCAGTCATAAATAAAGATCAGGCTTTAAATAGCCTGATCTTTGACTTTAAATATAAATCAGTCAGCTTAAACTGCACAGAAAATCGCGAGATTAACTGCTGAGTTTACCCGTTGACGATTCTAAGTGTGCACGCACAAACCATTGAAACTGTTCTAAATCGGCAAGTTGGCTAATGAGCATATCTTCAGACACCGGATCGAGCTCTGACAGCTTGCCAATCGCACTTCGGTGATCGCCATTAATTCCATTGTATACTTTATCAAGCGCAACTAAGTGATCTTTTACCAAGCCCTTACCAAGTGAGTAATCGTGCCACGAACGACGATCAACTATCGATTTTGGAGTACCAACTGGGACTCCGCCCAACGTAGCGATTCGCTCAGCGATGGTGTCGGTCATTGCTCTGATCACCTCAACCTGAGGGTCGAGCATTTCATGCACGCCAATAAAATTAGCGCCAACCACATTCCAATGAATATGTTTTAAAGTCAATTGTAAATCGAGCAGTGCGACCATGCGGTTATCAAGTGTGGCAATGGTATTTTTTGCAGATTCTTCATTCATACCAGGGGCAGTAAATTCGGCGATTTTATTTGCTTCGTTATTGTTACTCATTATTCCTCCTGCTTTTATAAGGAATGTTCACAGCGCCTAATAAAGTCTATGAACATGCGTTAGTTTATATAAAGCAATGGCTGTGCCGATAAAAATTATTTTTTAAGTTTCTGATATTTAAATGTTTATGTGTTTTTTTAAAGTGGGTGATGAACGCTTGCTTTGAAATGCCCTGAAAAATATGCACTTTTTTGTAAAATCTGCAAAACAAAAGCTGCTGTTACGTGTTAACTAATTGCTTACTCTTGATAATAACTGTGATGCAGGAGTGTATTGTCATTGTTGATTAATCATCAGTTACATATACTCAACTCATCTTGTTATTAAAGGAGCAGTGCATGTTGAGATTTTTTTCTATCGAGCAGGGTGTGATCAAAGAGTTAGAGCCTTCATCCGATACCTCCCTTGAAGCATCAATCAGAAATGCACACTGGATTGACACAATCAATCCAACGGAAGATGAGCGAAACACGCTTGCAAAAACGCTCAATATAACTTTTCCTGAGTCAGGGGATGTGCAAGAGATTGAAGCTTCATCGCGGTGCTTTATCGACAATGAAGGCTTGCATGTGCACGCATTGTTTATGTCGCCAAATGAAGGGCGTTTTAATACGGTAACAGTGGCCTGTTTACTACAGGATAATTGTTTGCTGACCATTCGCGATGACGAGCTGGCTGACTTTCGATTGTTACGCTTAAGAGCACGTAAAGGTCAAGTAATGTGTGACACACCAAAACAGTTATTGGTTACCTTATTTGATCAAAAAGTCGAAAATCATGCTGATATGCTCGAGGATATGCATCATCAGTTAGAGAAACTCAGTGCGTATGTACTAGAAGAAGAAGACTCTGATTTAGAAGAAGCGGTTAGTCGTATCGCGCGTTTAGAGGATGCCAATGGTAAAGTGCGTTTATGCTTAATGGATACACGGCGCAATATTTCGTTTTTAATACGTCGTTTAGGTGTACAGAACGAGGATCGCGAATCACTACGAGAAATTGTACTTGATATAGATACTCTTATGTCTCACTGTACGTTTTTGTTTGATAAGGTAAATTTTTTGATGGATTCAACGCAAGGCTTTATTAATATTGAACAAAATCAAATTATCAAAACCTTCTCGATTGCCTCGGTGGTGTTTTTACCGCCGACCGTAGTAGCCAGTGTGTACGGGATGAATTTCAATAGTATGCCAGAGCTGCAATGGGAATGGGGTTACCCATTTGCAATTGGCATTATGTTGCTATCGGGCTTTGCACCTTATTTGTTTTTCAAACACAAAGGCTGGTTGTAGCCGTATGCCAAGGACTACTTGGCATATACGAGTTTATATTTATTTGAGGCGGATAGCGGTGTTATTATCACTTTGCATTAAGATAATAAAGCGGCCGCTAGGCGAACAAAGTCGGACGAGGTAAGGATACCCACAAGTTTGTTTTGTTCATTGAGTACTGGCATGCAACCATGGCGGTTATCAACAAAAAACCGAGCAACATCTTGTAGTGGTTGCGTTGCTAGCACAGTGGCAAAATCGGTTGCCATGATAGTGTCTATCTTGGTTTGTTTTTCCTTTCGTTCAAGTGCGCTAGGACTGTAATTAGCCATAATATTCATCACTTGGGCAATCATGATTTTTTGTGTCAACATACCCACTAGTTTGCCATTGCTATCAATTACGGGAATATGGCGAATATTTTTTTCTTTCATTAGGTTATGTGCGTCGTGTAGGGTGTTTTCTGCACTTACGGCAAATGGATCTGAAGTCATTAAATCTGCAACTGTTTGGCTCATTTTTGCTCCCGTGAAATCACTAATCAGAACTTTGGTTAAAAAGGTTTACTAAAATAGCTACTGGAGACAGATTGATTATCCAGAGCTCAATTATTATTATTTATTCTAGCCTGATTTTTTCTTATTGCACTTTATCAAGATCAAGGCTTTGGTTTGTTGTACCTTGAGTGTGCCATTTTAGCGTGGCCGTCCATGGCCACTGAGGATAGATTTATTATCCGCAGCTCAGGTTATTTATCTTTATGTGAAAAGTTATCTCTTAGCGTGCCAACCCAGCTTGAAAATTTATGCATCGCCGAGCTGCCTTTGCCTAGCAGCTCGTGCATTTCTGCTTCGAAATGGCTTTGCTTTTTACTACTTGGCTCTGGTAGCGGCGGTAAAATATGCGCAAAGTAGGTTTTATCAAGCAGGCGATGTAATAATCGCTCGCCAATAAAAGGCTTGCCGCTATTGAGCGCTCTTGCTCCTTTAATAAGGTTACGAATGTCATATTGGGTTGGGCTGATGTCGGGCACTTGTTTAGGGATATTAAGTAACTTATATACGCCAATACGTGCTGTACGAATAGAGGCTTCCATCGTGAAGATAATATCGTTGTGGGTTTCGACAAATTGACCAATCAAGCCTAAGTTTGTACAACCTTCAGGAACGGCGGTAGGTCTGTCGCCAGCTGCGCGAGTCATAAATTGCGCAGTGATATAAGGCATTAGTGCTGTACGTATTTTGGTATTGGCTATGATCTCGTCAAGCTGATGTTCAATGCCCAAATGGTAGCAAAGCTCCGTGATGATTTCTTCACCGCTGCATTGGGGCATTGTTTTAGCGATGCGATTACCTTGTTTATCCATTAATAAACCATAAACCCAAAGTACTAAGGTGTCATCAGGTTGATCAGGAAAGTGTGGCTGGCGGTTACAGGTTACACTCAATAGCCAGTTAGAGTCTGTAAAAGTAATAATGCCACCAGTTACCGTGCGACCAGAGTAGGGATCGTTTACTGATAATGTCTTTAGCTTGTCTATAAGTGGCGATGGCTTGCAAGTGAGTGTGGCTGACTCCCACATAGATTTATCAATATCGCCATAAAATTTTTCCGGTTTCCCAAACAGCGCAGATTTTTTAGCGAGGTTTTTCCATAAATTCCACCCGCTATCTTCACCAGGATCGTGTTTTTCACAATTGAGTTTGGGCACACTGTGCATATCGCCATAAGCAGTATGTTCTGTCATTGAGCCTGTGAGTGCAAAAACTAAATCGTCTGGGGCAACGTTAATATGCTGTGCTGCACCTTTTACCGTGGCGTGGATCCCCGTTACGGTTTTTTTGTTACCGGTAAATGTTATATCCAGATCGTTTACACGGCTTGCAAACTGAAAAGTTACACCTTTGTCTCGTAATAAATTAGCAAGCGGTTTAATAAAGGTATCGTACTGATTATACTTTGGAAAAAGTAACACAGACATGTCGCCAAAACCATCAATAGAATCCAAAAAGCGATGCAAATACAGTTTGGTTTCTAACAGACTATGACAATTTTTAAAGGCAAACATAGTGCGAAATAAGAACCAAAAATTACTTTGTAAAAAACCTTCGCTGAAATAGTCTTCAATACTGAGATCGTCAAGCTCTTCTTTGCGTTTGAGCATTAAACGGATCAACTCCCATTGCTGAGACTTATTCAGGCCGAAGTCGCTTGCATCAAGTATCTCACCGCATTTATTTATTAAACGGGCTTGCGAGTAATTGGCGTCGTTATCATTAATTAAACGGTACTCATCAAGCACAGAATAGCCTTCGGGCAGTTCTACAGCGGGAACATCTTGAAACAGATCCCACAGGGTGTCGTAATTCCAGTTCATTTCGCGGCCACCACGAATAATATAGCCGTCATCAGGGTTACCCGCGCCATCCATAGAACCGCCTTCAATATCCATTTCTTCTAAAATGGTAATATTTTCAGCGCTCATATGGCCATCGCGAATAAGATAAAATGCCGCTGCTAGGCCACCAATACCGCCACCAATGATCCAAGCATTACGTTTTTCGATACCGGGTGTGGGCAGCGTTTTATGGCGTGCATAGGGGGCAATAAAATCATGAGGGGGCAAGGTATTAAGTGGTTTATTGCCCCAAAAATCAGCCGTTGCGTCAGCTTCATGTTGGAAATTACTTGCTGCGGTTGCAGAAATATTAAACTTCGCTATTGCTTTATTCGTCATTAGCCATCTCTCTTCATGAATATAGATAAGTGTCAGTAGCGTTTGCCTGTGTCCCCATAATTGCACGAGGCAAGCATGGTCATGTTGCAGTAGATCAAAGTTTTAGTTCGCGAGGTGGTTTATAAGTTAACTGCTGGAGATTTATTTATTATCCAAAATTGAGGTTAACAATGGCAACTTAACCAAGCTGCCATTGTTAAGGCGTTTATTTGTTTTATTACTCACAGCATACTAAAAAGTACCGAGGCGATTAATAATACAGCCATAAAAATATTGAATGCTCGTAGACGTTTACGATCTTTTAGCCATACTTGTAGCTGTTGTCCGACTAACGTCCATGAGCTGACACAGGGTAAATTAACTATACCGAAAACAAGGCCTACAAGTACCACTGCGCCAATTCCTTTGGATGGAGCATAAACACTCACTGCACTTAATGCCATGGTCCAGGCTTTCGGGTTAACCCATTGAAATAAAGATGCTTGTACAAAAGTAAACGGTTTAGTATCGCTATTTTTAGCACCGATAGGGGTTTTATTACTGGCAATTTTATAAGCAAGATAAAGCAAATAAGCAATACAAAGCACTTTTAATAGCTGGTAACTCCATGGAAAAAAGTCAAATAATTGCATGACACCTAAACCAACCAATACGAGCATGATCACAAAGCCAATTGTGACGCCCAGTAAATGTGGCAATGTACGTTTAAAACCAAAGTTAGCGCCTGAGTTCATTAACATCAGGTTGTTAGGACCAGGAGTGATGGAAGAAACCAGTGCAAATAATGCTAATGCTGATATCAATTCAATATTCATTTATAGTTGCTCAGTTGATAATGATTGTGCAATTATATTTTGTATGGCTCGCAATTTTTGCGCTTATTAATCTATTATAAATTTACTTTAGCAACTTATTATGAAAAAAGATCGAATTAACGACAGGATATTGCAAGAGTTAAAGCGCAGTGGTCGAATTGCCAACGCTGAACTTGCTGATTTGGTTGGTTTATCCCCATCAGCATGCTTGCGCCGTGTACAAGAGTTAGAAAAAGCAGGCGTGATCAAAGGCTACCGCGCGGTGATAAATAATCAAGCATTTGGACTGGGTTTTGTCGCGTATGTTGGGGTGGGCTTAAATGAACACTCGACAAAATCGCAACGTGCGTTTGAGCAAGCGCTGGAATTTATAGATGAGGTAAAAGAGTGTCACAACGTGACAGGTTCTTTTGAATATTTATTACGCGTAGAAACCGCTGATATAAAATCCTATAAAGCATTTCACGCTGATGTTTTAGGTTCAATCCCACAAGTGCGAACAATTACATCGCATGTAGTGATGGACTCACCTAAAGATGAGCGGGCGTAAATGCTAGCGCTAACGGTGCGTTGCCACTTTATTTACCCAACAAGTAGCAGTAAACAGGCTACTTGTTGGGTTTGATATGCGCCCAATATTGAGGTTAAAGCACCTTTAATTAAAAGTAATTATCATCGCTGATACGCAGTGCCATACAGTCGCTGTGGCCGTTTATGATCATGCTCTTATCAACGCGCACGCCAGCACCTGCGTATTTACCAGCTGCGGTAAAACTACATATTTGCACAAAGTAATCAGCTACTTTAGGAAGGGCAAATAACTGCTGGTATATTTGCTCTTGAGAGGCAAAATGACCGGTTGTTTTTTCTATTACGTGTTGTTGTTCATCAACGAGTTGAATATTTGCACCGCATCGACCAACAATCGGTTTAATAACATAGCCTGTTTGCAATAGCTCATCATTTAAATCAAATGCAGTATTGAGTAAAAACGGATGATTTGGAAATAAACTCCACAGTACTGGCAAAATTGCTTTATTACTGGGTATTAATGTCCACAGCGGCTCAAAAACCATCACATTTTTACGAAGTAATACATCGACCAAGCGTGGGGTTTTACCAGGTTGCCATTGCGGCTCAAAATCATCGCTTTGGGATTGATCTGCCTCACACTCTTGTCTTATTTGATCAAGAGCGGTTTCCCATGACCATGTTTTCCAAACGTAACTGAGTTTTTCGCCATCAGCGTCAACAATATTACCCGCTGCGTCCCAGTGTAAATCAGTCAAACCAATGATTACTTTGCACTCAAAACCAGCGGCTTCAATAGCTTCTTTCATAAACAATGCATGGTAATGTTCTTCTGGCTCATCATCTTGCAATATATGGACAAGGCCGTTTACTTCACTTTTTCGCCATGCTCTGACTAAGTCTTTAAATAAATCATGGCCGGCATCAATACCCGTTTTAACACCAAAGTGTTTGCCCCACTTACCTTGTACTTTACCACTTTCCATGTAGCACGATGCTGAATCGCAGTTGTATTCATAGACTTTTAAGCCTGCGGGAGTTAATGCAAAATCAAATCGACTGGTGATCAGTTGATTTAAGCGATTATCCCATGATTGGCGAATTTTATTGAGCACCGCATCGGGTAAATTAAACTTTTTCAATAGCTCAGGATGCTGCAGTACATAGTCTGTTGCATGCATAAACAAGCCATGTAATTCATTGCTAGCATGCTCAATAGTTTGTTGAGCGGTTTTTGAAATTGTAAAATAATGATGTTGATCTGCACTGACTGAGGTCAACTTATGCCCTTGCATCATCTCTACGTAGGCGGCTTCATCGTCATTGGCAATGTTAAGCCATGACTTTGTGGCTTGCCCATAATCAGTTGCATATTGGGCTTTTATGGCAAACAGATCCGTGTTTATTTCAGGCGTTGGTTCACTAAATTCGCTGTGCTCAGTTTGTGTCATCCAGCCTAAAATAGTGGCGTCACTGTAAGAGCACTCAATCCAGTAGTCACCTTCTTTTGTGACTTTCGCTTTAAGTTCGCGACACCACGGTTGATCTTGCGGCCATAGCTGATGGGCCACGTTTTGTTCAGCAAGGCGAATTTTATCCTGATGTACTTCAACCACCACCGCAACATGACCTGTTTCTTCAAATTCACCGCCTTCTTCCCAAATGAGTAAACTTCCTACCACTGGGTGGTGTTTTGCACCATTACGAAATGCTTGTAACGGCAATCTGGTTTGATTGTTTATATCACGCACTGAGCGTAGCTCAAAAATATCGTAAGCCATTGCAACATCATCAAAAATATAGCCATGATTGAGGTACATCCAGCGCCGCGCAAATTCAACACATTGCCATTTATAGCCCATGTAAATACCATCGAGGTAACTACGATAGGCACTACGGTTAGGATAAATTGTTGCGTCAGCTGTATCGTAATCAGACGAATAAACAGCAACATTACCAGGCGCATAGCCTAATAACTCACCAAACTGACTGACAGGAGCGCGGGATTTAATAGACAAAGTGATTCAAAATTAAGGAGGATAATTTGCAGACTATAGGAGTGAATAAGCCTGATAGCAAGATAATAAATATAATCTTTCAGGCATTTTTTATGTTGCTATTAGATGCGTAAATCAACCGTTATTGCGTATGACAAAGAGCTCATTAATTACTTCATTATCATTTAGTTGATTTACGTCTTTACTGTCCACATATTAACTAAAAATAGCCATTAAAGGGAAGTTATGCGTCATTATCCACTGTATAAAATAAACCAAGAGTGCTTACGTCGTTTAGGTAAAGGGGTTTTAAGCTCCTATAAACTTGACGCCATAAAAGGCTTAGATATTGACAAAGCAATCGCCAAAGAGTGTGAAGACTTACTTGCATTGAATGAGGATTGTAGCCCTGCGGATTTTAGTGAATTACGCCAGCGACGTAATATTAGTGCCGCTGTACCCGATGATGATTTATATGCGCAAGTTGTCGAAGCCGCTGATGGTAGCTTATTTATAGTCAACGTTTGTCGTAATGATGATGACGAAACGATGTTTGAAGTATTCAGTGAGCACGCGTTATCTTTGCCATTGCTTTGCGATCTGATTCGTTACATCAGCAAGGTATTTTGCTGGTGTACGGCCAAATATATTTGCCTCTGGCCAGCCCCCGACTCCGATGCAGCCAAACAGCTTTTAAGTTTACCCGGAGCGCGAGCCGTTGACTCGTTGTTAGGGGCTGAAAACCCACTACTTGAAATTGATAAACGTCTGCATGGCAATATCACGATGCAGCCATTTACACTCGACAAACATTGGGCTTGGTATCAACAAGAATATAGCGAATTTTTAACGGCACACCCAGAAATGAAAACCATAGTACCAATAAGTGAGCAACAAGACGTAAGTGAATCTATTGCAGATGGTTTATGCTGCATGGCGTTTTATCAAGACGAGCCGCTAGGTATGATCATGGGCGAGTCGAGTGAAGAACTAGGCTTAAATGGTTTACTGGTGAGTGATATTTTTATTGCTAAGCAGTTTAGAGGCCAAGGTTTTGCGTCACCAATGCAGCGCTTGTATTACCAACAGTATAAGCAAGATTTTGAGTTCTTTTTTGGTTATATCGATGCGACCAACAAGCCATCTTATAACAATGCTCTTAAGCAAGGGCGTAGGCTACTACGCCAAGAGTTATACTTGCCAGCTCAGCTATTTATTTGATTTTTAGGTTGCCAGCACGTTTATAAAAGCGGTTATTATTTAAGTGTTATGAACCTAATCGTGAATTCTTTTTAATTTATTGAAATAGCTTCCAGCTTTAGTCGGTCTTTGCAAGGGAGTATTGATAATAAATAATGAGATAGAAGGGCAAGTTATAATATGACTAATGATAAACGCAGTAGCAATGCAGGCTCCTCAGTCGTGCGCAAATGTTTGCTACTTGGTTCGATGGCGGCATTTGCAACTGCTACTTTGTATTTTGCCGGTGTATTTAATGGCGACACAGTGACCGCACAACGATTTGTTGATTTACAACAAGGTGATGAGCCTCACCTCGGCTTTCGGCGTGCCCATGCAAAAGGGATGTGTGTTTCAGGTCGCTTTGAATCGACTGGCGCATTAGCCAGTTATTCAACTGCAGCAATCTTTAATGAGGGCGACACCGAATTCCTAGGGCGTTTTTCAATTGCAGGTAATAATCCAACGGCACCTGATTTAAAAGCACCGGTGCGTAGTTTCGCTTTTGTTGTTAATAGCGCAACTACGCAAGAATGGCGAGTGGCGATGAATACCCCGCCTGTGATGGCAGTCGCTACGCCCGATGCATTTTTTCAGCAATTGCAGGCATTATCGCCTGATCCAATCACCAAACAGCGCGATCCTGAGAAAATTAAAGCCTTTTTTAAAGCGCACCCAGAAAGCAAAGCATTTAACGAGTGGAAAGCCAGTTACGTGCCGACAAATAGTTTTGCTACAGAGCGCTACCACAGCATAAATGCATTTTATTTACACAATGCGCACGGCGAAAAGCAAGCCGTGCGCTTCGAAGCAGTTCCTGATGATAATTACAAAGAGTTAGTTGAGCTTGATCAGACTTCTGCTGATGCCTTACAACAACAGCTTGCGGAGCAACTAAAAAACCAGCCAGTTAAATTTGATTTGATGTTTACTTTGGCACATAGCAGTGACGATGAAAATAATCCGACAATACCTTGGCCCACTACGCGCAAAACAATCAATGCTGGTACGTTAGTGATCACTGACTGGCGTCCTCAGGATGAAGGAAAGTGTGGGGCTCAAAACTTTGACCCATTAGTTTTACCCGCAGGAATGAGTGCGACAGCGGATCCTATTTTGCGCGCAAGAGGAGCAGCGTATGCTCAGTCTTATCGTCGCAGAGCCACTGAAACATTGCTTGATGGTCAATCAACAAATCAATAAGGAGCGCGTAATGTCAGTAAATAAAAGGTACTCAGCGACCAGTCAATTATTACATTGGGTTATGGCATTGCTTTTGATTTCGATGCTGTTCTTAGGCTTATCAATGGTGCAAAGCTTGGCTGTTTGGCAGCTAGAAGCCGTAGCCTTGCATAAATCATTCGGCTTTTTAGCACTTGTACTGGTAATAATAAGGCTGATAAATAAAGCACTTAGTGTCGCTCCTGAATTACCCAGTGAGTTACCTGCAATTCAGCACTTAGCGGCGTCGGTAACTCATATCGGGCTGTATGCTGCGATGATACTGATGCCGTTATCTGGCTGGTTGATGCAAAATGCCGATGGGCGCGTGGTGCAGGTGTTTGGGCTGTTTACGTTGCCTAATTTACTTGATGCAAATATTAAATACTTTGCATTTTTTCGAGAAATGCATGGCATTGTAGCTTGGTTGTTTTTAGCGATGATCTTTATGCACATCAGTGCAGCGCTATACCATGGCTTAATTAAGCAAGATGGCGTGATCAGTACCATGCTCAGAGCTAAGAAATAGGTTCCTTTGTTATTAATTCATTTCAAAAAAAGGCCAGCGACATCTGGCCTTCTTGCTTCTAGGTTACTCATATTCTCGGGCTTTTTTGGTTTTAATTACTGCAATATAGCCATGCCAGCTGGCGTAGCTTAGTAGCGGCATAATAACAATAAAACCGGTGGCGCCGGTTATAAAGCCGATAGCAACAAGGACAAAAATACAGATGGCCCATACCACCATCGCTGCAAAATTTACTCTAACAGCATGCATTGATGAGACAACCGCAGTCATGATATCAACCCGTCTTTCCATCATAATTTGCGGTGTGAAGGCTGAAATCGCAAATACAGTCACCAGTAATACACCGCCAATGATTGAACCTACGGTTAAAAATGCGGATAGCTCTTCAAATGTAGGGTTAGCATAACTTGGGTAGAGGGCATGAACCAGTGCAGCAAGGCGCATCCATATAATCATTATTATCATCAGTAAAATTGCAAACCCCCATTCACCTACGGGATTTCTGAACATGGATTTTAGCGAGTGACCTAGGGTAGGCGTGTGGCCCTTTTCAAGCTCCCACGCAACATCATAAAGCCCCACGGCAAACACGGGGCCTATTAAAGCAAATGCAACTGTGGCGGGTAACACCACTAAGTGGCTTTCTGTGAGTACAACAGAATATATAATTGCCAGCGGAATAAGCGTAAAAATTAGCCCGTAAACTAGACTCAAAATGGGGGCTCTGGTCATATCTTTAAAGGCCAGTGCCAGCCAGTGAAACGCTGCAAATGTACTAACCGTATTACATTTAATACACGCTGCAAAGGGAGTTTGTTTATCAATTGTTTGAGGTGTTGGCATATTATGCTCCTAATTAAAGCGCTTCTTTAGGTTTAGAACAAAGCGCAATTATTTACAAATAATCAATATAGGAAGGACGTTATTTTTTATTTTTCTTAAGTGTTGATAGCTAGCAATAGCGTAACTCAGGTCTTTATTTAGTCGAATTTTATTAACTAAAAACTTAATAAACCAAGTTATTAGCTCTTAATTAATACTTTTAGTTATAATAATGTATAAAATATCAGCAGATTAACTTGTGATCTAAGGACATGAATTTGTTACCCGATTTTAATTAGACCTTTCGCTTAACAAGGATTTTTATATGCTAGAAAAGCTTTCTCAAGATGCCCTCGTTATTTGGGCTACGATTGATCCTATTGGTACTATGGCGCTGTTTGCGGCATTGACTTCACACCTAACAGAGCAACAAAGACGTAAAACGGCATTTAAAACAGTGCTTTATGCGGCGTGCGTATTACTTGCGTCTATTTTAGTTGGGCAGCTTATTCTAAATGCAATGGGTATAAGGTTAGTGTCGTTTCAGTTGGGCGGTGGGATTATTTTATTTTTATTTGGCTTACAAATGATTTTTGGTAACGACTTTAATAAAGCGCAGCAAGACCCTGGACATGATATTGCCGTTTTTCCACTGGCAATACCGGCAACTGCAACTCCTGGTGCTATCTTAGCCGTGATTTTACTAACAGATAACCATATTTACCCTGTTGTTACGCAGATCGGTACCGCCTTGGTGATGTTAGCGGTATTAGGGCTGACACTTATTTTGTTATTGCTCTCAGGCAAAATAATCAAATTAATTGGTACTGGCGGAGCATCAATTTTAACCCGCGTGATGGGCATGATTTTAGCTGCATTTTCTGTTGAGCTGATCATGACTGCATTAGAAATTAAGCAATGGGTTAACTTAGACTGACCAGTATGAGTCACGGATGAACGTGCGACGTGGTTAGTTGAGTAGCGTATCAGTAAAAAGCAATCTGGCGATCCCTTTTGCAATTCCACTGCTTGTGGAGTTTACGCTCACGGGTCGTGCATTTAAAACTAAAATCTTAATTATTTGTCATCAATTAGCTTGTAATACTGAACAGGATTGCCAAATGTTATTTGCAGGTGCTTTAACAACTGGTATGGATGCGGCAATTGTTTTGCTCTTATCTGGCAGGAGGCAGCAAGCCGGCGGCTAACACTAAAAATTAGCCCCTTGTGAGCGTACATTGTTTACCGCGTGAACAAATTTTCTGATACCTCACTGAGCAGATGCCTAGCGGTAAAAGTGGCTTTATTCGCTTTATCAGCACCACGAGACTTATTTGCCGTTTAATGCCTGCTTTCTTTAAAGGGGGTTTGCTGAATCACTAAAGTACAGTGTTACTCGCTATTTTTAAACAGCAAAAAGCCAGTCAGTAATATGACTAGCTTTTTGCTTTAAATGGTTTTCTTTGCCGTGGTATTTAAGCTGTTTTGGCATAAACCGTCTAAAATTGCGCAGTGGGCATTCTCATCATCGCTACAATTATCAGATAACAGTTTGAGTGCTTGGCGCATTTGCTGTAGCTCATTAATTTTTTCTTCAATTTCACTCAGGTGATGCTGAGCAATAGATTTTACTTCTCTACTTGTGCGAGCTGGGTTTTGCCACAAGGTTAATAGTGATTGAATTTGGATTATTGGAAACCCAAGCTTCCTAGCTTGTCTAATAACACCTAATAATTGCAGTTGCTGATCACTATATAAACGGTAACCTGCTTCGCTGCGTTTAGTGCATTTTAATAAACTACTGGCTTCGTAATGGCGGATCATTTTGGCTGAAAGCCCAGTTAATTGTGCTGCTTCACCGATTGTGATGAGTTTCTCCATGCTTGTTACTCCTTTGGTTGCCAGCGTTGTAGTAGTAAGGCATTACTGATCACCAGCAAACTACTGGTGGCCATCGCTGCTCCTGCAAGTATAGGGTTGAGGTAACCAAGTGCAGCGAGAGGAATACCAATGACATTGAAAATAAATGCCCAAAATAAATTTTGCTTAATTTTTCGGTATGTCAGTTTAGCCATTGATAGCGCAGATGCCACTAAAGCAGGCTCACCCCGCATGAGCGTTATTGCTGCTGCACTTACTGCGACTTCGGTACCTGTGGCCATTGCGATACCCAAATCTGCTTGCGCCAACGCCGGGGCATCATTGATACCATCTCCTACCATAGCAACGAGATAACCAGCTTGCTGTGAGTTACTTATATACTGTGCTTTAGATTCAGGCAGCACTTGCGCTTGGTAATCATCTAATGCCAATAGTTTGGCTGTATAATCGGCACTACTTTGGCTGTCACCGGTTAACATTGCCACTTTAATACCTTGCTGTTTTAGTTGTTTTATCGCGGCAATCGCATGTGGTTTTAGCTGATCAGTAAAGCAAAATAACCCTAAAAAATTACTCTCTTCATTTTGCTGACTAACCAACCACGATAACGAAGCACCTGGTACATCAATTTCTATTTGTGGCAAGGTGAGTCCTAGCTCTTGCATCCAAAAACCACTGCCGAATAATAACCTTGCATTTTGGTGGTGCGCTTTTACACCTCTGCCAGCGACAACTTGAAAATCAGTAACAGCGTTTGCTTGCAAGTTGTGCTCATGCGCTTTATTTAAAACAGCTTTGGCCAATGGGTGTTCACTGTATTGCTGTAATGATGCGGCCAACTGCAGTAAATCATCTTCATCACCAGAAAGCGTATGTATACTCACTAATTCAGGTTTCCCTACCGTGAGTGTGCCTGTTTTATCAAAAACCACCATGTTAATTGCAGTGGCTTGCTCTAAAGCACGAGCATCTTTGACTAATATACCAAATCGCGCAGCCGTGCCAGTTCCCGCCATTATGGCGGCAGGGGTCGCTAACCCGAGGGCACAAGGACAAGCGATGACAAGCACAGCAACAGCATTAAGAATACTTTGTTGCCAATTACCTGTTGCTAAACCCCAGCTTACTAAAGTAATGAGTGCGATCAACAATACTATAGGTACAAAGATAGCACTCACTTTATCTACTAATGCTTGTACAGGAGCTTTGGCGCCTTGTGCTTGCTCTACTAAACGTATTATTTTCGCAAGCGTTGATTCTGCCCCAACGCTTGTAGCGCTGATCTCTAATACTCCATCTAAATTAACGGATCCGCCAGTTACTTTATCTGCGATTGATTTAAATACTGGCATGCTTTCACCGCTTATTAAAGCTTCATCAATTTGCGATTGACCTTTAATGATAACGCCATCTACAGGGACACGTTCACTGGGTTTAATTAATAGTCGTTCATCTGTTTTGATCATCGCAGCAGCGACTTCAGTCCAGTTGTTTTCGCGCCACACGGTTGCTGTGGTTGGCCGTAAGCCCTCTAGTGCTTTTAGAGCACTTGTTGTTTGGCGTTTAGCTCTGTGCTCAAGGTATTTGCCTAAAAGTACTAAGCTGAGCACGGCGCTACTGCTTTCAAAGTAAAGGTGAGGGGAACCGTGCTGCCCAGTAAAAGTCCACCATAAGTACACTGATAGACCATATGCGGCGCTGGTACCAATAGCGACTAATAAATCCATATTACCGGAGCCAGCTTTAACAGCAGCCCAGCCCGCCCGATAAAAACGCGCGCCAAAATAAAACTGTACAGGTGTTGCGAGTAACCACTGGGTCCAAGCCGGGAGCATCCAATCATGTTGAAAGAGCATGGCAAACATTGCTAAAACCATAGGTAACGTTAAGAGTATTGAAGCAAGTGCAGGGAACCAATCCGCTTGATAAAAAGCGTGTTTTTCCTTTTCTTTCACATCATACGATGTATCAACTAGCTGATAGCCGGCATTATTTAAGGTGGTTGCAATGTCAGTTATTGATAATGGCGAAAGCAAGGTCAGATTAAGTTTTTCTGTTGCTAGATTTACGCTTGCGGTGAGTATTTGTTGCAGTTGCATCATTGCTTTTTCTACTCGCGTAACGCAAGAGGCGCAGGTCATCCCAGCAACTTGGTATTGAACATGGGTGATTGGTACTTCATAACCTGCATTTTTTACCGCATCTATTAGCGCAGTAGTTTCGGCTGCGCCTTCTACTGTTACTGTTTCTAGTGCTAAATTAACAGTTGCATTTACAACACCAGTAACCTTGCCTAAAGCCTTCTCGACTCTACCAACGCAGGAAGCGCAGGTCATCCCGGCAACACTAAATTGAATTGATTTATCCACATTAACCTCCACTGCTGTAATTTATCTTGAGTTGTAGAGATTAATCCTTCCCATGAGGGGAAGGTCAAAATAAATTATTAATTTTATTATGCGACAAAGATTGGCTTTACCTTAAAGGGAAGCTGCAAAGTTAATTAACAAAAATGGCTTTGCTAATGTTAAAGCTAACAATTGAAAAATACGATGTTAGTAGCATAGGTGCAGAATACATACATTAATAGTCTTATATTACTTATTTATGCTGCATGGCAATACTCGTATTGTTGGGATACGTTTATCAACATTGAGGTTTTAATTTCTTGCATACTTTCTGTTTTTTGCTGCATTTCGTAACATTTACTTGAAAAATGGCAATTATATTATTTTTTTTCGTAATTTTTTCTAAGCCAATTTATAAACGCTAATACAGTTACTTAGAGTCACTTTGCTGACGCCACTTTAGCTTGTTTACAGTTTGTCAACCTTGAATTACCCAATCTATTACTTTAACCTTTATTTTTACTGAACGATCAATTAATAAAAATCATGCCTAAAGTTGGAATGGAACCTGTCCGTCGTCAGCAGTTAATTGACGCCACAATTGAGTCGGTTGCTGAGCTTGGTTTACAAGGCACAACGATTAACAGTATTAGTAACAAGGCGGGTTTGTCGTCGGGCATTATTAGTCATTACTTTGGTGGTAAACAGGGCTTGATAGAAGCCACTGTGCGTTATTTATTAACCAACTTGAAGCGTGCATTAATTGAACGTGTAACAGCAACTACGACGCCAGAACAACGGTTGATGTTTATAGTTGAAGCGAACTTTGCACGCTTACAGCTGCAAAGTGATACCACTAAAACTTGGTTAAGCTTTTGGGCGCAATCAATGCATGACGTGCAATTACATCGTTTACAAAACGTTAATAGCCGCCGTCTTTTTAGTAACTTAACAAGTTCATTCAAAGCATTAATGAATGACGTTGATGCCAAACTTGCAGCCGAATTATGTGCAGCGATGATTGATGGGCTGTGGTTAAGAGCGGTGTTAAGTAAGTCAGACGAAGATCAATTTGAACATTGCGAGCAGTTAGCTAAAGGCTATGTAAATTCACTTATCAAACAGTATGGAGCTTAATGTGACAACGCCTGTTTATCAAAATTTTATCAACGGTCACTTTTTAAAGAATCAAAGTGGCGAAACTTTCGCAGTTAAAAATCCTGCTACAGATGAAGTAATTTACCATGTAGAAGTCGCTGATGCGTTTGTACAAAATGCAGCTATTGCAAGTGCTAAGCAAGGTTTTGCTGCGTGGTCAGCCATGACGCCTATTGCACGCAGTCGTATTTTATTAAAAGCGGTTGAGCTGTTACGTGCGCGCAATGATTTACTTGCAAAAATTGAAGTGCTCGACACCGGCAAACCATGGCAAGAAGCCGAGTGTGTTGATGTGCAAACCGGTGCTGATGTAATCGAGTATTTTGCAGGGCTAGCACCTGCGCAAGTTGGCCAACAACAAATGGTTGGCGAAGACTTTTATTACACCCGTAAAGAGCCATTAGGGATTTGCGCAGGTATTGGTGCGTGGAATTATCCACTGCAAATTGCTTGCTGGAAATCCGGCCCAGCACTGGCTGCGGGTAATGCATTTATTTTTAAGCCTTCTGAAGAAACGCCACTTGGCGCAATCAAGCTTGCCGAGATATTCACCGAAGCGGGTGTACCTGCGGGCGTGTTTAACGTGGTGCAAGGTGCAGCAGAAGTCGGCCAGTGGTTAACACAATCAGCTGATATTGATAAAGTATCGTTTACCGGCGAAGTCGGCACGGGTAAAAAAGTAGTCGCGAGTGCTGCGGGGTCATTAAAAGATGTCACCATGGAACTTGGTGGTAAATCACCACTGCTAGTATTTGATGACGCTGATATTTCACAAGCAGTCAGTGCCGCCATGCTAGGTAATTTTTATACTCAAGGTGAAATTTGCACTAACTGCACCCGTATTTATGTACATAAAAATGTTTATCAGCAATTTATTGATGAGCTGAAAACCCGCACAGAACAAAATATTATTGCCGGCGATCCCCTCGATCCTAAAGTTAACTTTGGCGCGTTAATTTCCAAAAAGCATCAAGACTTAGTGATGAGCTATATCGATAAAGGTATCAGCGAAGGGGCAACGTTATTAACGGGTGGTAAAGTACTGAGCCCAGCCTCTGCACCGAATGGCTACTTTGTTGCACCTACTGTATTTACTGATTGCACCGATGACATGACCATAGTCAAAGAAGAAATCTTTGGTCCGGTAATGAGCGTATTAACGTTTGATGACGAAGATGATGTTATCCATCGCGCTAACGATACCCACCTAGGCTTAGCCGCTGGTGTATTTACTAAAGATATTAAGCGCGCACACCGTGTTATTCATCAGTTGCAAGCGGGGATTTGTTGGATCAACAGCTATGGTAACTCACCAGCCGAAATGCCTGTGGGCGGTTATAAGCAGTCAGGTATCGGCCGTGAAAATGGCATTGAAACACTTGATCATTACACCCAAACTAAATCGATTTATGTCGGTATGACTAATATAGAGAGCCCATTTTAATGACTGCACTAACGTATGATTACATCATAGTGGGTGCAGGGTCGGCGGGCTGTGTACTGGCTAATCGTTTATCCGAAGATAGCAGCAACCGCGTTTTATTATTAGAGACTGGCGGTAGCGATAAAAGCATTTTTATTAAAATGCCTACTGCGTTGTCGATTCCGATGAATTCAGATAAATACGCCTGGCAGTTTCATAGCGAAGCAGAGCCTTTTTTAGATAACCGTAAAATGCATTGCCCGCGTGGCAAAGTGTTAGGCGGCTCATCATCTATCAATGGCATGGTATATGTACGTGGCCATGCTAAAGACTTTGATGAATGGCAACAGCATGGTGCGAACGGTTGGGATTATCAGTCGTGCTTGCCGTATTTTCAAAAAGCAGAATCATTCTATTTAGGTAAAAACGACTATCGTGGTGATAGCGGCCCTTTAGGTGTGAACAACGGTAACGAAATGGCGAACCCGCTTTATAAAGCCTTTATCAAAGCGGGCCAGCAAGCCGGTTACGCAGCGACTGACGATTTCAATGCGGGGCAGCAAGAAGGTTTTGGGCCAATGCATATGACTGTTAAAGACGGTGTGCGCAGCTCTGCAAGTCGTGAATATTTAGACCCAGTGAAGTCACGTAAAAACTTAATTATTGTTACTGGCGCGTTGGCTGAAAAGGTGTTGCTTGAAGGCAAAAAAGCCGTTGCTGTGCAGTACAAAGTTAATGGCAAGACTGTTAAAGCGAAGGCCAGTAAAGACGTTATTTTAAGTGCCGGTCCAATTGGCTCGCCGCATTTACTGCAACTTTCGGGTATTGGTGACAGCAAAATACTTAAAGCCGCGGGTATCGAGGTTAAGCACCATTTACCCGGGGTTGGGCAAAACCTGCAAGATCACTTAGAGTTTTATTTCCAGTATAAGTGTAAGCAGCCAATTACCTTAAACGGCAAGCTGGGGTTAATTTCTAAAGGCCTTATTGGCGCACGTTGGTTATTAAACCGCAGTGGCTTAGGGGCGACTAATCACTTTGAGTCATGTGCGTTTATTCGCTCAAAACCGGGTGTTGAGTGGCCTGATATTCAGTATCACTTTTTACCTGCGGCAATTCGTTATGACGGTAAAAGTGCTTTTGATGGCCATGGTTTTCAAGTCCATGTGGGTCATAACAAACCGAAAAGTCGCGGTGCGGTGACGATAAAGTCAGCGGATCCAACGGTTGCACCAAAAATCCAGTTTAACTATTTACAGCATCAAGATGATATCGAAGGGTTTCGAGCGTGTGTGCGTTTAACCCGTGAAATCATTGAGCAGAATGCGTTTGATGACTACCGCGATGGCGAAATCCAACCAGGTAAAGAGATTCAAACAGATGAGCAAATAGATGCCTTTGTGCGCCGTGCTGTTGAGAGTGCTTACCATCCGTCGTGTTCATGCAAAATGGGTGAAGATGAGCTCGCTGTAGTGAACTCAAACACTCAAGTACATGGTATTGAAGGGCTACGGGTGGTGGATTCATCAATTTTCCCCACTGTACCAAACGGTAATTTAAATGCGCCAACCATTATGGTGGCAGAAAAAGCGGCTGATCTGATTTTAGGTAAGCCACCACTTAGTAAATCGCATGCAGCGGTTGCCATCGATTCACAATGGCAAACTGTGCAGCGTAGCTCGGAGATCTAATAAAGTCACCTGAGACATATGTTGTGTCTCGGGGCTTGCAGTGGCGCGCATCATGAGTTGTTTGTGATGCGTTAATGCGAGGCTAAAAACACGGAGAAAGAATGACGTATTATCATTTATTTTGGGGAGCAAATTATGACCATATGGCTTAGTGCTGGCATTATTTTCACTCTCTTAGCAATTATTGCAATTTTAGTAAAATGGGGCAATGTGAGGTGTGTAGGCGTTACACCGGTTAGAACATTTACCTTTATCGCAATCTTATTTACATCAGGCTTAGACGTTGGCTTGATCATGTTTCCATTGACTGAGTTTGCAGGTTATGCAGACATAAAAGCAAGCCCAGAGTATGCATTTGCCAATCCATTGGCCATTGAGTTTGGTTATTGGGGCTTTTTGATCTGGGGATTTTATTTCCTCACGTGCTTTTATTTCTGTGTAATAGAACCTAAAGTGAAATTTTTTGAAATTCCTTGGGTTAAATTAATTAATAATGTAGTTATTATAGGCACTTGTGCATTTACAGCCTTTCTATTGTTGTCTAACCTACCTTGGTATTTACCGAGTCTTGGTGATGGCGATTCGATTATTCCCTCGTTTTATTTAATTGTCTTTGTAGCTATTTGCTTTGCCGTGTATTCCAGCACTGATATTAAATACGTACGCTTTTTAAGTATCTCAACCACTTGGCTATTCATCGTATTAATTGGCTTTATGTGGGTTGGTGCGTTTATGGGCGATAACGGCGAAGTGTCTGATTTTACAAAAAACCTCGAATCAATTGGGAACTACTTTGGCAATATTAATCAGTTTGTGCTGCCATTGAACGATTACCATGAGTTTTATTTATTTTGGTGGTTTGCGTGGAGCATTATGATAGGTCAGTTTACCTCTCGTTTTGTCGGCGGCTTAAAAACCTATCAGGTATTGGGCGCTATGTTGATTTTCCCTTCAATCCCGATTGCGATTTGGTTTAGCGTGCTCTACCAATATCATGAGGCAGGCATTGCAACACAGGGAATTAAAAATATCGCCATGGTTTTTGTTGGCGTAGTGTTTGTGATCAATTCACTTGATTCACTGATCCGTTTATACACTGACAATATGAACCTCACGGTTAAGCGATTAGGCAGGTTTAACTATATTGCCTTAAATATAATCGCTCTTTCATTGTTAACTTTGTTATTTAAGCTAAACTTTTTACAAATACAATGGGTTGGGGCACTGGTAATTGGCTTGTATTTTGGTTGTACTGCATTTATTGGATATAGCAAATTTAAAGCAGTGAGCAACATTGATAGCTCGCCAAAAGATAACAAAATTGACTATACAAAAATTGAATCAGTAAGCTAAGGAATTAACATGACAACACGAACAACATTATTTGCAGTTGCACTGCCATTCGCACTTTTTTCAGCGTCTGCATTAGCTGACTGGTCAACAACGGTCACCGGTGTATCTGATTACACTTTCAATGGTGTAAGCCAAACGCAAAACGACCCCGCTATTCAGGGTAGCCTAGATTATTCATTCGCTGACTCAGGTATGTATGCGGGTATGTGGGCATCAAATGTAGATTTTGGTGATGATACCAATATTGAATGGGATGCGTATTTTGGTCGCTATGCACAGTTAACAGAAGCCGTCAGCCTTGATTACGGTATTGCTTATTACAGCTACCATGGGCAAAGCAACTCAAGCGATGGCAACTATTTTGAAGCCTACACTAAATTTGGTTATGTAAGTGAGTTTGGGCAAACAGAGCTTAACTTTTGGTACAGCTGGGATTACTTTGGAACGGGGGCAGGGCATGTGATCTCTATGCTTGCCCACACCATTGAACTTGCGCCTAATCATGCATTACGCGCCAGCTTTGATGTTTCAAACTCGCTTGATGGCGATAAGTTTGCATGGGATACCGATGGTAAATCGTATAACCACTATCGCCTTGCTTATCAAACAAGTTTAGCGGGTTTTGATATTGAGGTAGCGGGCGAGAACACGAGCCTAGATATCGATACTGCCGATGAGCGTATTGTACTGTCTATAGGCCGTACTTTCTCACTATAATTTTTAAACGTTTGTTTAAGCACTAAAGCGACCATGGATATGGTCGCTTTTTTTATTCAAATTACTTCAGGTTAGGTTTGCTAAGCCGGTAATCGCCTTGTTCTAAGCCTTTAAAGTAAGCTTGATAACGACCATCTTGTTTAAACTGCTGTAAGTGTAAGTTGAATATTTCCAGAAGCTCGCTACTTTGTTCTGCATTATTAGGAAACAACAAAAAACTGTTATTGAGCAGTATTGGTTTAGGGTGGTGGGTAATCGTATCAGCAAGCTCAGGGTGTTGATTGTTAAGAGTGTGGTAACCAATATTTATTTCTTCAGCAAAAGCATCAATTCTACCTGCTGATAAACGACGAAAGTTTTGCTCTGTACTACTTACTTGTGATAGATCGAATATACCTTCTGCCACGGCTTTATCGAATTTTGGGCCATAACTGTAACTCAATCCTCCACCTATTATCAGGCCACGTAGATCATTAAAGTTGTGCCATTCAAAATGGTTATCTTTTTTATAAAAAAACACAAACTTTTCACTGAGCAGCGCATCGCTATAGTTGTAGTTGTTTACCCTTTCTTTGCTATGCATCCAAACCGCAGTTGCCGCATATTTGCCGTTGTAAGTGTCATGGTAGGCGCGCCCCCATGGTAAAAAGGTAAAGTGAACTTGGATCCCTGCTTCTTTAAAAATATCCTTGATAAGGTGGGCCGCAACACCTTGATAGGGTAGAGATTCACTTAAAAATGGCGGCCATTCACCCGCACTTATTGCTATGCTTTTTGTATCGAGGGTTGACTTCATTGGCACTGCCAATACGTTGCTCGTGCTGCAGAGTAACAACCAAGTAAAGCATAGTGACAATGTTACTCTAGCATTAAACATTTCGTGCTCCTCTTCAGGGGGTAGTTTCAATTGTTAACTAATTGTTGTTTGATATTACCGTAGCAAATATATAAAAGCGAATTCTCATGTTGCAGCGTATAAATGAAGTTTTACGGTGGAGTGTGAAAGCCCTATTTAGATAATAGGGCTATTCGTTATAAGTATCTAACGGTTAAGCGGTTTATCGCAGCCATTACGAATGTATAGATACCCATCATGGTGAGTTTGCTTAAGCTGTCGCCATGATCAAACATATAAGTTGCTAGGCCCATATTTAGGCCAAAGGACAAACATAAAAATAGACTAAGTAAGTTTATATTTTTGCAGATATTGCCAATAGCAAAACTCAGTAGTAAACCAGCAGCACAGGCTAATGAGTAACTTAAAGCATTCACTAGTAACAACTCTTTATTAGCAACAGTAAGCGCTGCGGCTGTGCTAAAACACAGTAAAGCTACGAGCGCTGCTAATTTTAACACACTGTGACTAAGTGCGATTTTTGCGCTGTAGCTAGTGTTGTAAATTGGTAGCGTAAATAACAATTCCCATGAATTTTGCTTTTGTACTTTGCTCCACAAACTTAATGTCACAATCGCGAAGATACAGAGTGTCAAAACAAAAATGACCTGCTCAGTGATGCTATAAAATAGGTTCGCTACTACACCGACAAAACATAAAAGTGTAAGTAAAATAAGATACTGAGAAAGTCCAGAGCCAACAAAGTAGCTAAGAGGAAATAATCCTTTATTAATTGAGCTGCCGTAATTTGATAAAAAGCCACTAGGAATTGGCGACCAACCAGATTGCAGACCATTACGATAATTGCTCAGCGAGTCGGGGCGCCATACATAGGCAGATGAAAAGTGATTATGCAATAACGCGATAGCAATATAAGCAATGATATTAACAGGTATTAACCAAACGGGAAGTTGCTCTATTAGCACACACACTAACGTAGCGATAAAGATGCTGAAATAGCAAACAGAGGTAAATAAATGACTGAATGAGCGATTTAAAAACCAGATAATAAGACCAATAAGATTGGCCAGCGTGAGCGTTGCTAATAGATTGATATTATCAGCAATAATGATGCTTAAAAGAGAAATTAAGTTACTAAATACAATGAATACTTTACCTTGAAACATCACATGCTTACGGTAACCAACAACTAAATTTTGCCATTCAGTGGCTTGCATGCGAATGCTTTGCCAAGCTATCGCGCTGTACATACAGATAATTGCAAACATGATCATTAACGCAAGAAGCTCCTCAATACCAGTATTAATAAGGCACAGTAAAGCCGATATAATTGCAGCGATAAAATAGCTGGCACACCCAGCATCTTTTAACCACAAGCTGACCGCGCCTTGATACCAAGCGCGTTTACTGACTTGCATCATCCATGTAACTCCACAAACAGCTGTTCAAGAGACAGTGTATTGATTGCTAAAGCATCAGCAATGGCTTCACCCGTATAGCCATAAATGATGGCGCAATTTTGCTGTCGGTTCAGTACCTTGTATGCGCTGAGATCGATAGTCGGTTCTCTAAAGCTGACTTTTCTAACCGTGTCGCGAATGACATCTAATTCGTCAAGTAACAGTAATTCGCCTTGTTTTATTAGTGCAATATGACTGGCGACACGTTCTATGTCGGAGGTGATATGCGATGAAAATAAAATTCCAGAGCCCGAATCTAATGCTAAGTCGAAAAGATCGCTCATAAATTCGCGCCGAGCGATTGGGTCTAAACTTGCCACCGGCTCATCTAAAATAAGCAGTTGCGGCCTATAAGCCATGGCCATAATAAGTGCCAGAGTTTGACGCTGGCCGATTGAGAGATCATTAATGGCATCATTGCCATTCAATTCAAAGCGCGCGAGCCACTTTGCTTCTAATTGCATATCCCAATCAGGGTAAAAACGGCGGTGTAATGCCAATGCGTTGGCAATTTTAAAACCTTCATAACCAAATGTTTGCTGAGCTACGTAACCAATTTTAGCTTTACTGCTAGCAGTTAATTGATTACTTAATTCACCGAATACCTGAACCTCGCCCTGATCTGGGCTTATTAAACCCAGCGCACTGCGTAACAAGGTCGTTTTGCCGGCACCATTTTTACCTAATAAGCCAATCACCATGCCAGGCTCAACATTGAGGTTGATGTTGTTTAATATCAGGCGTTGGTTGTACTGTTTAGAGACATTTTTATAGCTAAGAAGTGGTTGTGTCATTGTTATAATTCCCACCGTTTTTTTATTAGTTCGGTTAAAGTTGCTTGCGGCACATCGAGCTGTTTGGCTTGTTGAATAAGTTGATCGATGGCCTTAAAGAGTAAACTCTCTTGTTGGTCGGTTTGTTGCGTGGTTTTTTGTGCGACTCGTGTTGCTTGGCCGCGGCGGCGCTCCAACCACCCTTGATCGACTAATTGACCAATCGCTCTGGAAACGGTCATAGGATTAACGGCAAAGTGATCCGCTATTTTTCGCACGGACGGCAACTCTTCACCAGCAGCTATTTGACCACCCACAATCAAGCGGACAATTTGCTCATGCAATTGTTTGTAGATGGGATCGCCACTATTGGGGTTGACATTAATAAATTCTAACATTATTCTTTCTCTACTGTATTAATACATTAATACACCGATACACTAAGGTTTAAGTTATCACATTGAGTGTAAAATGCAAACAAAGGAAAGAGTGATGAAAAGTATATTAAATTGTTCTAATAGACTGATAGGTATAGCGATGATGCCTATTTTAATGGTTGCATCAACTGCGCTATACGCAGAAAATAATCAAAATAACCAAGCAAAACTGACGCCATGCTATATGGAAGGACTGGCCGATAGACTAATGTGTGGCAGCATTGCTCAACCTTTATCGGATGATCCTAATGATGGCCAGATTGATATTCACTTTGCCGTTATTCCAGCAATCAAGCCCAGCCATCCTGATCAAGCCGTGCTTGGTTTTGCTGGTGGCCCGGGGCAAGGCGCAATAGATTTAGCCGCAGTGTTTAATCATAACTTACGGTTTGCCCGCGAAACCCGAGACATCGTACTGGTTGATCAGCGCGGCACAGGTTATTCACATCAATTGCAATGTGAAAGTGATGATTTAAAAACTCAGTTTGCTTTTAATGATGTGATCGCTGACCTTCAAGCCATGGGGGCAGAAGATACGCAAAAGTGTAAAGCAAAACTCAATATTGATTTAAGCCACTTCACTACACCCGTTGCAGCAAAAGATTTTGAAGCGGTACGTAAAGCACTCGGTTACAAAGGATTTCATTTGTTTGGGGTGTCGTATGGCACACGTATAGCGCAGGAGTACATGCGCCAATTTCCTGACTCTGTGTTAACGAGTACCTTAGATGGTGTTGTGCCAATGCAGCAAAGTTTGGCTGCTATAGGTGGCGCGGTTGATGGTTCACTGGCTGCATTATTCAATCGTTGTGCAGCTGATACTTTGTGCGCAGCGCAATACCCTAACTTAGCAAGTAACTTTAACTCATTGCTTACGCAGCTTGAACAACAGCCTGTACAAGCACAGGTTAGACACCCACGTACCAATGACGTTATTGCTTTTACAATCACTAAAATGAAGTTTTACAGTGCGATACGCTTTGCGCTATACAGCCATGCACAACGCGCGATTGTGCCAATGGTTATTGAAAAAGCACTAAGTGGTGACTATTCACCGCTGGCTGGCATGATGGCGAATGTTGATTTAACGCAATCTTTAGCAATGGGCATGCATAACGCCATTGTCTGTGGTGAAGATTGGCCACGCTTAACAACGCAAACTCGCGCCCAGTACAGTAAAACTGATATGGGCAAAGCAATGATTGCGGGGTTTGATATTGCCTGTCCAATTCTAAATGTAAAAGCCGTTGACGAGGCATTTTACCTACCGCTAAAAACCAGCACGGCAACGTTACTTCTTTCTGGTGGACGAGACCCTGCAACACCTGCAAGTTGGGCCGAGCTTGCGATGGTTGAGATGACCAATGCCACTCACTTAGTCGCACCAACAGCCACCCATGGCATTGGCTCGCAAACCTGTGCGCCGAAAATTATTGCCAAGTTTATCGACCAGCAAAGTATGCAAGACATTGATACAACCTGTATTAATGAGCCAAATGAGAAACCGTTTTTTATGAATATTAACGGCGTAGCCGTTGCCAATAGCCATTCAACTGATGCAGCTAGCAAGGAGTAAGTGATGATTAAAGTAACCAACCTAAGTAAGAAAATTGGCGACGTTAATGCGCTAAATGGTTTAAGTTTTACTGCACAGAACGGCAAGATCACCGGCCTTCTAGGGCCTAATGGCGCAGGTAAAACCACCTGTTTACGCACCATATTTGGATTGTTAAAGGCAGATAGCGGGTATGCTGAAATTGATGGCATTGATGTTGCCAAAGAGCCGATGGCAGCAAAACAAAAGCTTGGCTTGTTCCCAGATCCGTGTGGCTTGTATGAACGATTAACACCAAGGGAATACATTAGTTTTTTTGCCCAACTAAGTGGTCTCAGCGCAAGTGATGCTAAGCAGGCGACGATAGAGGTAATAAATAAATTAGCGATGAACGATATTGCCGATCGCCGTTGCCAAGGTTTTTCGCAAGGCCAACGGATGAAAACCGCCTTAGCCCAAGCCGTGGTTCATAACCCATCCAACATTATTTTAGATGAACCAACCCGTGGCCTCGATGTAATGAGTACCCGTATATTAAGAGAGCTGTTGCTATTACTGAAAGCGCAAGGGCACTGCGTGTTATTTTCATCGCATGTTATGCAAGAAGTTGCAGCGCTATGTGATCACGTAGTGATCATGGCCAATGGTCAAGTGATTGCCCAAGGTTCAGTGGCCGAGCTATGTGAACAAGCAGGTAAAGAGACATTAGAAGAAGCATTTGTCGCCTTGATTGGCAGCGACGAGGGGATTGCAGCATGATTAATTTATTAACAGTATTATTTAAAAAAGAACTGATGGATGCCAGCCGTGATAAACGTTCGGTAATGGCGGGGCTTTATTATGCGATAGGTACGCCAATTGGTGTGTGCTTATTAATGAGTGTGTTGCTACAACAATTAGCATCACCTGAAACACTAAAAATTAATATTGAAAATAGCGAACGTGCACCCGGATTGATTGCTCACTTAAATAGCCGTGATATTGTTGCCAGCACTGACGCTGACGAACGTAAAGCCATTACCTTATCTATCAGTGAAGACTATCAACAAAAGATGAGCGAAGGGCGCCCAGCAACGGTAACGCTTATTGCCGATAAATCAGATGATAAGTTGCGTAAATATATCAACCAAGTTGAAAAGGCAATGGTGTTGTATAGCTCTGAAATAGCCAGTCTGCGATTAGTTTCTCGTGGTGTGGATCCAAACTTGATGCGTGCACTCGCGATTGAAGTACATGATCAAGCAACCCCAGATTCAAAAGGGGGCATGATTTTAGGATTGGTGGCATTAACACTTATTTTAGCGTTATTTTACGCGGCGATGAATTTGGCAATTGATACCAGCGCCGGTGAGCGAGAGCGTAATTCGCTATCGTTATTGTTAAGTCATCCATTACATAGTTTGCATATTGTGCTTGCTAAAGTTGGCGCGATAACCACGTTTTCTATGTTAGGTTTAGTGGTGATTTTAGTTGTATCTAAGTTTTCATATGCGATGGTGCCGTGGCAGCAAATGGGCTTTAGTATTACTATTACCCCTGCGTTTATGCTGTTTAGTATCGCGATATGCCTACCTATTGCATTGATGTCGGCCAGCTTACAAGTGTTTGTATCGTTTATGGCTAAGTCGTTTAAAGAAGCGCAATCTTACGTCACTATGGTGTTATTTATCCCAATGGCGTTAAGCATGATAACCACTTACGATATTGCGACAGATGTGGTGCAGTGGTTGCCGATAGCTGCGCAACAGTTTGCATTAATGGAGTTTATTAAAGGTAATCCCATTCCTGTCCCGCAGTTACTGTTATCAACAGTGATCACCCTGGTATTATGTGCAGCCTTTAGCTTTTTAAGCGCGCGAATGCTGAAAAGTGAAAAAGTGGTGTTTGGTTTATGATTATGGATTAGCAAATTAATAGATTAGTAAAGCGACCTTGCGGTCGCTTTTGCATGCTAATTAACTGAGCGAGTAGATTTCATCGAGCTGAATATGTTCAATAGAAGAGTTCGCTAGTAACTGTTTAAACACGCTGGTTGCCTTTGCTTTTTCTATATTGGCACTGCTGAAAGGGGCAATTTTAAACAACTTTTTTATAGATAATCCGGTAATTTGGCTAAGCGGTGCGTGGTGTTTGATAAGTACCGGAAGCTGGGGATCACTATCATCGTATTTTGCTAAAGCGAGTTTTGATAAGTTAAATAAATCTTTAGCGAGTTTACCAGCATCAATAAATGGTACTGCAGCATCAGGAATAAAGAATATATGCCCAAACCGGTCACGACTTTGACTCCCTGTACAATTTAGTGGCTTTACGATGTTATTGCTGAACTCGACAACATCGCCATTGATCAAGGTAAATTGTGCCATTCGTTGCCTTATAGTTACAGCGAGGTTTATAGCGTCTCGCTGTATTCAGTCATGATTTGTTCAACCCAGTTAGCGATTCGCTCATCACTGTGTTCGTATTGACTGTCTTCATCAAGGGCTAAACCAACAAAGTGTTTGCCGTCGTTGGTAAGTGCTTTGGAGGCTTCAAACTCATAGCTGCTATCGTTTGGCCATAAACCTAATAAAGTAAATTGTTGGCTACTTATTTCATCATGCAACATGCCAAGTGCATCTTGAAACCATTGGCCGTAACCTTGTTGGTCACCCATGCCAAATAAAGCAATGGTTTTGCCATTGAGATCAACATCTTTAATGTCATCCCAAATAGATTCCCAATCTTCTTGTAACTCACCGAAATCCCATGTCGAGATACCAAAGATGATAAAGTCGTAATTCTCTGCGTCTTTTAATGGTTCATCTTTGATATTATGCAGGCTGACAATGTCTTGACCGATAATATCGCGGATTTTTTCGGCTGCTATTTCTGTATAGCATGTGGTAGAACCATAAAATAAACCAATTTGCATCGTATTTATCACTGTGTATTTGCCTGATATGATAGGCTGAAGTTTACCGTAAGGTATTATTAATTGATACCTTGATAACTATGAGAATAACTGTGACCACGTTACCTGATCATGAGCCATTAGACTCAGCCATTACAGATCACGACGAATTGCTCGGTAATAGTGATTATCTTGAATCTTTTTTAGATAACCTCTATTTAGAACAACACGTAAGCGATAACACTTTATCAGCGTATCGCAGTGATTTAGATAAGTTTTGCCACTTTTTAACAGGCCAAGATTTGCTCACTGTCAGTGGCCAAGATATTGAAAGCTATTTAGCGCATCGTGTTGATTTAGGTTTAAAACCACGCAGTACGGCGCGCAGTATTAGCGCGTTAAAGCGCTTTTACCAATATTTTGTCCGCGAAAAATATATTGCCGATTCGCCAATGGTTAATATTGCCCAGCCTAAGGCTGGCCAGTCACTGCCGAAAACTTTGTCTGAAAACGAAGTAGAGGCGCTCTTAGCGGCACCTAATGTTGAAGAGCCAATGGGACTGCGTGATAAAGCCATGCTTGAATTGTTATATGCCACAGGGTTGCGAGTTAGTGAGTTAGTCGGGCTGCGGATGGAGCAAATTAATTTGCGTCAATCGGTAGTGTTCGTAAAAGGTAAAGGTAACAAAGAGCGTTTAGTGCCGCTTGGCGAAGAAGCCATGTATTGGCTAGAGCAGTTTTTAAAGGTGGGGCGTGCGCAAATGATCAAACATGCTACCGACTTTGTGTTTCCGTCAAAGCGTGGAGTGGGTATGACCCGACAAACTTTTTGGCATCGTATTAAACACTATGCTATTTTGGCAGCAGTTGAATCGCCTTTATCGCCCCATACGTTGCGTCATGCGTTTGCAACACACTTACTAAATCATGGTGCTGATCTGCGGGTCGTACAGATGATGTTAGGGCATAGTGATTTATCAACCACACAAATTTATACCCATGTTGCTAATGAAAGGTTAAAGTCGGTACATCAGCAACATCATCCGCGCGCTTAGTGAGAATTTTTTCGTACTTCGGCGGTCTGAGTAGTTAAGAATTATCAGGATATAAGAGAACATTATGAAAAAGTTAGTATTAGCCGGTGCGATATTAGGCACCAGTATAAGTGCGTTTGCCAATGGCGTAGTAGCCATTCCTGATGCCAACGATCCAATCGTAACTAAGTTTGCAGAGCTAGGTGTTACTGTTAAGCAAATTAGCCCAAGCCCTGTGGCCGGTTTAAAAGAATTGATCACCGACAAAGGCGTGCTGTATGCAAGCGCAGATGGTCAATACTTAATGCAAGGTACATTAATTGATTTGAACAATCGTAATAATCTGACCGAGCAAGCGCTCAATGGCGTACGTCAAGCAGGTTTAGCACAATACGAAGATTCAATGATTGTCTATAAAGCTAAAAATGAGAAACACAGCATTACTGTGTTTACCGACATTAGCTGTGGTTATTGCCGTAAATTACACCGCGAGCTTGATGATTTACTTGAAGCAGGCATTACTGTTAAGTATTTAGCGTTTCCGCGTGGTGGCTTACAAGGCTCAGGCTATGCAGATTTAATGAATGTTTGGTGTGCTAAAGATCAGCAAGAAGCGATGACAGCAGCAAAATCAGGTGCGGATACTAAAGTCATGGCCGGTTGTCATGCGCCAGTGGCAGAGCATTATCAGCTTGGCCAAAGTTTTGGTATCAACGGTACGCCGGCGATTATTTTAGAAGATGGTACGATGATCCCAGGCTATCAGCCTGCGGCCGCATTAGCCGCAGCATTAGAAGCGAATAAATCATCATAACTGTGTGTTTTTTATAAAAAGGCCGTTAAGGCCTTTTTTTGTCTTTATTCTTTAATTAAAAGTACCGCGTCTGCATGAAAAAATTAATTGTTGCCCGTGATCATCATGATGACTCACACCTGCCAAATCATTTACACCCTGTTATTAAACAAATTTATGCCAGCCGCCAAGTTAATCATGCCGATGAGCTAAACAATAGCGCAGCCACTTTGCATGACTTCAAATTATTTAAAGACATAGATAAAGCCACCGCTTTACTACAACATGCCCTGCAAGCGCAAAGCAAAGTACTGATCGTGGGTGACTTTGATGCCGATGGCGCAACCAGCACCGCCACCTTAATGCAAGGCTTAGCGATGTTTGGTTTTGCTCATTTAGATTATTTAGTGCCAGATAGATTTAGCCTTGGCTATGGCTTAAGCCCAGCACTGGCGGAGCAAATAGTCACTATGGCGCCAGATTTGGTGATCACCGTTGATAATGGCATTTCCTGTATCGCTGGTATCGCAATTGTTAAAGCCGCAGGCATTAAAGTGTTGGTCACTGACCATCACTTGCAAGGTGAACAACTGCCAAATGCCGATGCGATTGTTAACCCAAACCGCCATGATTGTCAGTTTCCATCAAAATCAATCGCGGGTGTCGGGGTGGCATTTTATTTATTGATTGCGCTTAGAAGTGCATTGCGTGATGTCGGTCATTTTGAGCAGCAACCACCGCCTAACTTAGCGGATCTACTTGATATTGTAGCACTAGGTACGGTTGCTGATGTGGTGGCACTCGATGCTAATAATCGCACTTTAGTTCACCAAGGTTTAGCGCGCATTCGTAGCGGTAAAACCCGCCCAGGTATTACCGCGCTGATTGAGGTCGCCAATCGTAATGCTGCGCGTTTAAGCGCCAGTGATTTTGGTTTTTCGCTTGCACCACGCTTAAATGCCGCAGGGCGTTTAGACGATATGAGTTTAGGCATAGCTTGCTTACTGGCCACCGATATTAATCAAGCAAGGCGTATTGCCGGTGAACTAGATAGTTTAAACCATGAGCGCCGTGAAATAGAGCAGGGCATGCAAGTTGAAGCACAAGCCGTGCTAGATAAGCTCGCTTTTAGCGATGAGCAAACCCCTGATGCTATTTGTTTATATCAAGGTGATTGGCATCAAGGGGTGATCGGTATTTTAGCGGGGCGCTTAAAAGAAAAGTACCACCGACCAACGGTTATTTTTGCCGGTGGCGACAACGGCGAAATAAAAGGCTCTTGCCGCTCGATTGAAGGCTTGCACATGCGTGACTTGCTCGAGCGCTTAAATACCTTACATCCACATTTGATCAGTAAATTTGGCGGTCATGCCATGGCAGCAGGGCTGAGTATTAATGAGCAGCATTTTAGTGAGTTTAAGCGCGAGTTTGAACAAGCCGTTAGCGCGCAGTTAAGTGATGAGCACAAACGCTGTATTATTTTAACCGATGGGGAGCTTGCCGATGATTGCTTTAGCATGGAGTTTGCTAACCTACTCAAACAAGCTGGGCCATGGGGGCAGCAATTTCCTGAGCCGGTATTTGAGCACACCTTTGAACTAGTGCAACAACGTATTGTCGGTGAAAAACACCTTAAATTAGTACTTAAGCACCGCTCTGGACGATTAGTGGATGCCATTGCATTTGGTGTGGATGTGCGGGCGTGGCCAGATACAGAGGCACGTTTTGTTAAACTGGCTTACCAACTGGATATCAATGAATTTAGAGGTAAGTTTTCTTTGCAGTTGATTGCCCGAGAGCTGCAAAAAGTACCGTAAAAAATATTTATTATCGGTGCATAAAATACTAATAAAACGCGCGGTTTTTTGTTAAAATCGGGCGTTTTTACTATTTAAAGAATTTTATGGGCGATTTGACGCTCGTAATCAGCCATTTTGGAGTAAGGTACATGTTTGAAGTGAATCCTGTGATTAATCAAATCAAGGAAATTCGCGAACGTACTGAATTGCTTCGGGGGTACCTTTGACTACGCTCTTAAACAAGAACGTTTAGAAGAAGTTAACGCCGAACTTGAAGATTCAGCCGTATGGAATGAGCCAGAGCGTGCGCAAGCGCTTGGGCGTGAAAAGTCAGCATTAGAGGCGGTTGTTGAAACGATCGACAACCTAGTCACTGGCACTGATGATGTCGAAGGGTTAGTTGAACTCGCCGTAGAAGCTGAAGATGAAGACACCTTTATCGAGGCACAAAGTGAGCTTGAAGATCTGAATGGGCAACTTGAAGGTTTAGAGTTTCGCCGGATGTTTTCAGGCGCACATGACGCAAATGATGCTTACCTTGATTTACAATCAGGCTCTGGCGGTACTGAAGCGCAAGACTGGTGTAACATGTTATTACGCATGTATTTACGCTGGGGTGAAGCAAAAGGCTTTAAAGTTGAGTTGGTAGAAGCAACTGACGGTGATGTTGCCGGCATTAAAGGTGCAACGGTACGCTTTGTTGGCGAATACGCGTATGGCTGGTTACGCACAGAAACAGGCGTACATCGCTTAGTACGTAAAAGCCCGTTTGACTCAAGTGGTCGTCGCCATACCTCGTTTGCTTCCGCATTTGTATACCCTGAGATTGACGATAATATTGAAATCGATATTAATCCGGCTGATTTACGTATTGACGTATACCGTGCATCAGGTGCTGGTGGTCAGCATGTTAACACCACCGAATCAGCGGTACGTATTACTCACGTACCAACCAATACCGTAGTGCAATGCCAGAACGAACGTTCACAGCATAAAAATAAAGCACAAGCGATGAAACAGTTAAAAGCGAAGTTATTTGAACTTGAGTTACAACAGCAAAATGCTGAAAAGCAAACGCAAGAAGACGCGAAATCTGATATTGGTTGGGGTAGTCAAATTCGTTCCTACGTACTTGATGATTCACGTATTAAAGATTTACGAACCGGTGTTGAAAACCGCAATACGCAATCGGTACTTGACGGTAACTTAGATAAATTTATTGAAGCCAGCTTAAAATCTGGCCTATAACCACCAAGCTAAAAAAGAGCTAAAAAATGACTGATCAAATCCAAGACGAAAATAAGTTAATCGCTGAGCGTCGTGGCAAATTAGACGCTATCCGCGCCAATTGCCCAGCCAACGGTCATCCAAATCAATTCCGTCGTGAGCATTACACGGCAGACTTACAGGCCGAGTTTGGTGATAAGAGTAAAGAAGAATTAGTAGAACTAAACCATGTTGTGTCTATTGCAGGTCGTATCTTAGCTAAACGTGGGCCATTCTTTGTTGTGCAAGACATGAAAGGCCGCGTACAAGCGTATGCGTCTAAAGATGCCCAAAAAGATTTGAAAGAAAAGTACGGTCAATTAGACACCGGCGACATCATTGGTGTGAAAGGCGCGCTTAATAAATCAGGTAAAGGCGATTTATACGTAGAAATGACTGAGTACCAATTACTGACTAAGTCACTACGCCCATTACCTGAAAAATTCCATGGCTTGTCTGACCAAGAAACCAAGTACCGCCAGCGTTATGTTGATTTGATCACTAACGAAGCAACCCGTGAAACGTTCCGTATTCGCTCACAAGTGGTGGAAGGTATTCGTCGCTTCTTAGCAGAACGTGACTTTATGGAAGTTGAAACGCCGATGCTACAGGTTATCCCTGGTGGTGCATCTGCGCGTCCATTCGTGACTCATCACAATGCCCTTGATATCGATATGTACTTACGTATTGCACCAGAGCTTTACCTAAAACGTTTAGTGGTAGGTGGTTTTGACCGCGTCTTTGAAATTAACCGTAACTTCCGTAACGAAGGGTTATCAACGCGTCACAACCCAGAATTCACTATGATCGAATTCTACCAAGCCTACGCTGATTACATCGACCTGATGAACATCACCGAGGACATGCTACGTACGGTAGCAACAAATGTACTAGGCAGCCCAATTGTTGTTAATACCACTAAAAACGAGAACGGTGATGTAGTTGATTCAGTAGAGTATGACTTTGGTCAACCGTTCACTCGTTTAAGCATGAGCGACGCAATCTTAAAATATAACCCTGAGTTTGATGCTGCAGTATTCAATGACCCAGAAAACCACTTTGAACAATTAAAAGCGTACGCTAAACAAGTGCACGTTAAAATTCCTGAAAACTGTGTGTGGGGCCCAGGTAAGTTCTTATGTGAAATCTTTGAAGAAACCGCAGAGCATATGCTTATTCAACCGACTTTCATTACCGGTTACCCGTGGGAAGTATCACCACTGGCTCGTCGTAACGACGAAAATCCATTTGTTACTGACCGTTTTGAGTTTTTTGTTGGCGGCCGTGAACTTGCAAATGGTTTCTCTGAGCTTAACGATGCACAAGATCAAGCAGAGCGCTTTACTCGCCAAGTGGAAGAAAAAGACGCAGGGGACGATGAAGCAATGCATTACGACGAAGATTATATTCGTGCGCTAGAATATGGCTTACCGCCAACAGCGGGTGAGGGGATTGGTATCGATCGTTTAGTGATGCTGTTTACTGATTCATCAACAATTAAAGATGTTATCTTGTTCCCGCATATGCGCCCACAAGCTGACTAAGTCTATTTTCACAAAATAGCTTTTAAAATGCCGCTTTTTAGCGGCGTTTTTGTATTTGCAGTAGCGCTAACAATATTACGGCTCATAACTAGATAGAATATTAACTTATTGAATTAATGGCTAATAAATAATTAATTCTAAAAAGGTAAAAAATCAACAAGCATTATTTTTAAGTTTAGCTAAACTAGGGGAGTTAAAAAGTAGAATAAAGCATTGTTTTTTCATAAAATGCCAATCTAAAGGACTTATATAAACGGATTTTATATGAAAGATAAAAAACCTGAGTTACCTAATAACGCATTTAGCACAGAGCAACAAAGAGAAACCTATTATCGAGCATGCATTGCCGAGTTCCAGCAATTAGGTTATCAAGATCAATACCTCGAACAATTAACTGACGAATTAGTGCCTGTGCTCGGTGTGTCTACTGATATTAAAACGCCTTAATTTGATTAATGATTAAACAAAGTTGACTCTTTTTTAGCTGTTATGGGTGTTCTCTAACCATACAGTTACTTTAAACAAGAAAAGTGTTTGACATATTTTCTGAAATCTTTATTATACGCCCCACAAGACGGAGAGGTGGCCGAGTGGCCGAAGGCGCTCCCCTGCTAAGGGAGTATAGGGTTTGTAGCTCTATCGAGGGTTCGAATCCCTCCTTCTCCGCCATTTATTTTATAAATGGTTATCTTGTAAAGTAAAGAATGGGCGCATAGCTCAGCTGGATAGAGTACTCGGCTACGAACCGAGCGGTCGGAGGTTCGAATCCTCCTGCGCCCACCATCCTTTACACACTCTGCTTAGAGTTTAAATAAGCAAGTAAAAGTGATTGGTTTAGTAAACCAAGCGGTCGGAGGTTCACTCTTTGAAGATACGTCCTGCGCCCACCATACTTTACACACTCTGCTTAGAGCATAAATAAGTAAATCAAAAGTGGGCGCATAGCTCAGCTGGATAGAGTACTCGGCTACGAACCGAGCGGTCGGAGGTTCGAATCCTCCTGCGCCCACCACTTTCT